>CAZSTA010000024.1:0-28350 GCA_964609495.1 uncultured bacterium
ATCGCCATCCTAATGCAGGCATTCTTAGTCGAGGTAGCTTTATCTCTTGGGAGAGGGAAGAATCTTAAAAATTTCGTGCTTGCGGGCGCTTTGGCAGAATTTTGGAATATCATCCATCCCTTTATAACTCAGGGGATACTGGCTGGATGGGGGATCATCAGGGTATATCTCTGGTTGGTAAATAAAGGTGCTGAACTTCTGGGCATCTCCTCCCAATATGCCCTTTTGATATTCATTTCACTCCTTCTGATTAGGGTGATTGCTGGAATATTCGCTGGCTTCATCGGTTGGGAGGTAGCATCGGCAGTAAAAGAAAGGTTATCGCTTCTTGGCTCTGAAGAACAAATTAAAGGAGGAACAAAGTGAAAAAGCTCATAATTTCGGTGTTTATCATCTCACTATTCATCACCTCTTTATTAGTCTATGCTCGGGAAGAGGAAGAAGTATGGCAACTTGTTATAAAAGACGGGGAAAGAGAGGTTAAGTTCACTCTTCCTGCTCTCAAGGAGTTGCCTTCTACAGAGATAGAGTACACAAGCAAGAAGACGGAGAAGGTTAATTCTTACCGAGGGGTCATCTTAAAGATACTGCTGGAAGAAGCGGAGGCAGACATAGAGAAGCTGAAAGGTGTGGAAGTAGAAGCAGGCGATCTCTATATGGCTAAGTATAACAGAGAGCAGGCACTCAAGGATAGCACTGTTCTGGCTTACGAAATGGATGGTTGCCCTCTTACTGAAAAGATGGGGACAGTTCGTTTGTTATCCCCTGGGGAGGAGAGTGGGCTACAGGTCAAAGATGTGATTAGGTTGATCATAAAATATCGATGAGATTTGGCTTGCTTCCCGGACATTCGGGGAAAGAAGACAAATATAAATTAAGCATATATGGAGGATTATTATTCCTTATCTTCGTTTTGGGGGGGATAATAATCCTTCCTAAGAGCAAGGTATTCTTCCTCTTAGGATATGTCGCTCTAATAACTATAATCTTCGTTCCCCACTATTTTAAACTTCTCTTTCGCCCTAGAATCCTCATCTTTCTATTTCTAATTATCGTTATAAATGGGCTAATAGATGGTGGCGAGAAGAAGCTGATCATCTGGAAGCTAGCCCTGTCCAAGGAGGGTCTCTTAAGAGGAAGCTGGATGGCCGCTAGGGCTATCTCCATCATCTTAGCTGTTTTTATATTCACCGGAGGGGTATCTTTAGGAGAATTACTACAATTTTTCAATGGTCTGGGGCTACCAGAATTAGGGTTCACTTTCGGTTTAGCTCTCAACCTTCTTCCCCTTGTTCAGAGAGTTAGTAACTCTGTATTTACCGCTATGCGCCTACGGGGAGGGTTTCGTAGAAATCGTTGGCGTTCCCTTCGCCTTCTCCTCATCACAATTATAGTTAATATTCTTCGCTATGGTGAGGATATAGTATGCGCTGCTGAAACTAGAGCTTTTACTGGTAAGCTAAATAGAGCTCCTCTAAGTCCTCCTACTTTATATGATCTTGTCTTACTTATTTCCACTTTATCCGCCAGCATAATCATTATTCTTCTGTAGATTTCACAATAATGATTGTCAATTAGGAGAAACAAATAAAATCATTATATATATTTAAAGATAAATGAGCTTGGTAACAATAGGACGATGATTAACGTATAGCGAGCAAGGTAGCGATTCGCTTTCCTTACGATCTCCTTGCCAGAAAGAATAGTCGTTGGATGAATGACTAATAAAAGTTTAAACCTCTTGCCAATATTGTCTTTCTATGATATAATATATATAGCTCTTTTTAATACAAAGTATAGACTTAATTGACGTGAGATTGCGGAATGATAATCTGTGATTAATTATGATCATCTCTCAATTAGGTATAAGAGTTGTCTCAACTCACTGCATTGAGGATGTGATATCCGGTTGTGATATCTGGTGAAGAGAGAAAAGGAAATAACTAGGGAGATTACTAAAAATAAGTATAACGCACGACTTCTTGGATATGAAGCATTACGCTATTTGGCTATATTGAAGAATAAGAAGGGAGGGAGTAGAGAATATTGGGCTGCGAATGATATTGCCAAGTTCGTTTTTCGCAGAGCTGGATATCGATGATATTTGGATGAATGTCCTTAAAATAGAAAGCTATGAGAATCATAATCAGGTCTCTGGCGATTGCTAGTCAGGATAGCGAGGGTGGAAGGTGTTTGTTTATAGATTAAGGAAAAATTTGGTATTTCTATATCTATTTATATTCTTATTGGGAACTACTTCTCTGGGACTAGCTTTAGCCCAGGAGAATGATGGTGATAGGGATGAAGAATTGGTTATGTTAACTTTTCCCTTTCAGCAGAAGGGAGAGACGGAGGCCTTCGGGTGGTTAAGTGAAGCTCTTCTTTCTATGATTGATAGGGACCTTTCAGCTTTAGATGAGGTTCAGTTAATAGATAGGTCTGAAGTCCAACGACTAGAGGAGGAGATGAAGCTCGCCGAGCTGGAAAAAGTATTAGAGGTGATAGATAAATCGGTTAGGAAGAAGATCGGCGTAATGATAGGGGCGGATATAGCTCTGTTAGGAAGCTTCGAGGTCGAGGGAGAGCAGCAATTATCTATAACCGTTAAGGTTTTCAATTTGAAATTGGGTGAGTTAACTAGGCAGGAAGAGGCCTCAGGAAAGATAGGAGATCTCTTCAAATTAGAGAATCAGTTAGTATTCAAGGTCTTAGACAGTCTATTTATTCGTCCCGATGCTGAGGAGCAGAAGTTAATTGGAGATATCGAAACCGATTCCCTAGAGGCTGCTTTTCACCTCTATCAAGGGATAAATTATATAGATCAGGCTATAGAACTTTATCACGGAAAGAATTATCCTGATCAAAAACTCTGGGCTTCCGCTATCAAGCACTGTTCAAAAGCGATAGATATAGACCCCAATTATGCTCTAGCCCATTACTATTTAGCTACCATATATGAGCGAACTGGCTGGTATGGAAGGGAGACCGGGGCTTGGGATATGTATCTCGACCTAGCTCCGAATGGACGTTGGGCTGAAAAAGCTAGGGAGAAATCGATAGAGGATCATCTGAGTCAAGGGAAAGCTTTATTCTCTGCGGGGAAGTATGAAGCCGCTATAAGGGAGTTCATAAGGGTTCTGAAGAGAGATCCTGATTCCTTCGGAGCTCATTATTGGTTAGCTAAAATCTATGAGAGGACTGGAGAGAGTGAGAAGGCTTTAAGGGAATGGAATAGAGTTTTAGATCTGCGACCTGATAACGCGGAGGCTAAGAAATTTGTCGGTATTCACGAGATGGAGAAGCTTTACGGAAAAGAAGCTTATGATCATTATCAAGCTGGAGTAAAGTTCTATGAAGCTGGTGACTATAAGAAGGCTGGGGAGGAATTGGAGAAGGCTGTTGAAGGCAATCCCATTTTCTTCTTAGAAGCCCACAAGTATTTGAGAGATGCTTATTACGCGACAGAACGGTTCAACGAATATCGAGCTGAGCAATTATGGATAATAGATGCCTCGGACCTAGATCGGAAACAATCTGCTTTAGAATATTTGAGCCTGGGCTTGAAGCTTCGAGCGGGTGGTCAGATGGAACTAGCCCTGCGAGAGTTCAAGAGAGCTTCTGATTTTGATCCTCAGCTTATAGAAGCTCGACTGGCTATAGCTATGGTTCATAGCGAAATGGGAGAATTAAGATCAGCTTTGGAGGAATGTCAGAGGATATTGATCTTATCTCCTAATTTCAAAGAGGCTAGAGAACTTCTCACTCAGGTAAGATATAAGATCGGAGCGAAGCTAGAGGAGATCGAAGCGACTAAGGGGATAGGGGAGGAAGAGGTTGCGATTAAAGAAGAGAGGGAAGTAATCCCTTCTGCAAAGAGTCCCCCTCCGGAGAAGAAGGACGACTTCTACAGTCATTATAAACGGGGTTATAACTTATATATAAGGGGGAGGTATCAAGAGGCTATAGAGGAATTGGACAAAGCTCTCAAAATAAAACCCTCCTCCGCTCAAGCTTATGAATATCTAGCTAGAACTTATCAGAAATTGGGGGATGTTGATAAATATATAGAGATGAAGAGGTCAGCTATCGATTTCTCCGATAGAGATAGAGGAGAGGTTGCATTGGCCCATTATAAATTTGGCTATGAGATGTACTCTCAGGGGAATAAACTAGTGGCTTTAGATGAATTTCAGATGGCGACCCAACTCGATCCCGCTCTCGCCCAGGCTCACTATTGGCTGGGGCGGATCTATTACGAGGGTGGCAATTATGAGATGGCTAAAGCGAAATTAGAGGAGACGCTCAGATTATCTCCAGGTCATAAAGGGGCCGCATATCTATTAGAAAGGATGAGGGAATAATGAGAAGAACATTACTGTTTATAATCATCTTAGGAGTGATCTTGACCATTGTTATAACAACTCAAGCCGAAGAGATTTATCTGATGGATGCTAAGACCAAGGAACCTTTAAAGGCCCAGATATGGGGTTATCTGGATGGGGTATTCACTATCAGAGTTGGGGATAAATTTTATCAACTGAAGCGAGATGATATAAGATATATCTCTTTTACTGGGATTGGAGGATGGGAGACTAGATGGTTAATAGACGAAAATGTGGAAGCTCAAAGATGCTTCCCAGTAGATAGGGCTCTCAGATTGAAGATCATAAACGACGGATGGATAACTGTTCCTCAAAGTTCGGGAGCCGCAGTCGCTCTTTGGTATGTAGTCACCCGTGATCTGCTCAGAAAATAAGGTGATGAGATATCATTCTCGCTTTATCTCTCTGGCTCTAATCTCAGCACTTTGGTTGATCGTAAGCCAAAGTATATCCGCCGAGGAATTAGATTTTGAAGGGCGATTTGAGCTCAATTGGACAAGAATTAAGGCTGAGGGTGATCTCGACAAGTTAAAAGAGGACGAGGATATAGAGCCAGAGGCAGGGAGTTGGGAAGGAGAGTATGAGCTTATCTTATCTAAGGATCTCAGCAAGGAGGTAAGGGCAGAGGTAGAGATCAATAGTGATGATGGGGAATTTCAGATAGATCATCTATTGTTGGATATGGGGAAGACGGACCTTACCGTAGGTCGCCTCGAAGCTGAGTTTACTCCCTATACCTTACATAACGAGTTTCAAGGGATATACCTTAGTAAAGTAGGAATTAAGGATCGAACTGGCACGAAGATAATCGAACTAAATACCTTAGCGGCTCAACTTGAGGAAGCAGACGGTAATAGTTATTATGATAGGTATCTGTTGGGTTTAAGGGGGAGAACAAAACTTGCGGGTTTTAAGGTCGGGACTTCGTTTCTGCGTTGCTTTAGTGATACCGATTTCGAATCGGTCGAGAGAGGGGCGATAATTCCGCTTGAGGAATTAGAAAAGAACTCGAAATCAATATATGGACTTGATGCAGAGTGGGATTACCCCCTTTTTCTAATAGCTTATTTAGGTTCTAAGTTAGAGTTAGCTGTTTTGAGTAACGATGAAGATATTTCGGACGAGATTCCAGCCGAAGTAGATTCCGCATTTTATACTATCTCCAAGGTGGAATTGGGGAGTTTTCTTCTGGAGTTCAACACTCGTAACATCGGTCCTCGTTTTGACCTTAGGGGATGGGCTGTAGGAGAGGACGAAGATGATTATCCCCAACCCTTCGCTAGAGGGGAAGCAGGATGGGGGATAGGGGCGAAATATCGAGTGCGACGCTCCACCATTATCGAAGGAAGTTATAACGGCTATCGGGATCGAACTATTCCTGTTAATAATTGGAAGGATATCATATCTATAGGTGGAGAAGAGCGGAAATTCGGCTCGGGAAGGTTATCAGCTAAGTTAACTCGTGAGAGTGAGCGATTTTCCGAGGATTATGGGGATTTATTCGGAGGTCATAAACTCACTTATGCTTTAGATTTGACCTATGAGGGAAGGATCTTAGGAGATGCTAGGCTGGAACTAGAGTATAAGTATGAGAATTCTCTGGGAGCGGATGAGGAGGTAACTCATTTAAATTCTCTCTCGATAGACATAAAGAAGGAACTTTTAAGGGCTTTAACCTTAATTTTGAATATCAGCCTTGAGGATGAAACTCGAGATCATTATAGGTCCGAATTCAAAGTAGGATTGGAATATTTCTTCGAAGAAGAGGCTAGCTGGAATATAAGTTATAAAACGATAATTTATGACGATAGGGAAGGACAAGGAGATTATTACACTGACGAATTAAAAACTGGCGTTACAATAGGGTTATAAGCAGGGGTTGAGGTGAAAGCCTCCAAATTAAGAGATAGTTTCAAATTTGCCATAGAGGGTGTAGGATATGTCTTAAAGACTCAGCGCAATATGCGCCTGCACTTTATATCTGCAATAGCGATCTTGGCCGCGGGCTTAATACTAAAGATAAGCTATCTAGAACTTGCTATCCTATCTTTAACCATAGCTTTAGTTATCATTGCTGAGATGTTCAATACCGCAGTGGAGGTGATCATAGATCTACAAACATCGGAGCGTCATCCCATCGCTAAGATAATCAAAGATATTGCCGCTGGCGCCGTTTTAATAAGTGCTATAAACGCGGTGGCAGTTGGCTTTTTGATCTTTACTCGTCATCTTATACTATTGCTGTATCATTTGAGGGATATTTTTAGATGGGATAATTTGCTAACCATTTTTCTAATTGTAGTGGGGGTTGTAACTGGTCTGTTATCTTTTTTTGGCTCTGGAAGAGTCAAGTAGAAATGTCGGAAATTGGGGGTGAGATATTGAAGAGTTCTCTCATATTTCTAGTCCTCATATTATCCTTGCTTTATACGTCTAATAGCAAGGCTCGAGATCTTACGGCTAATGATATAGTTTCGAAGATCAGAGATAAGCAGAATCGGGTTAAAGATCTTCAGGGGAAGATCATGATAAAATCTTATCTTCCCAATGGTCAGAGGCAGGTTATAAAGGCGAAGGTGGTGTTAAAACAGCCGAAAGAGGTCCGTTTGGAGTATCTATCCCCAGAGCTTTTTGCGGATCAGATAATTATCTCCAGTGGGGATAAGGTCTGGATGTTCCTTCCTCTCTCGGAGGAGTGGAAGGAGTTCGACCTTGGTGATCTTCCCCAAACTAGAGAGGAACAGATGGATATACTGAACGCCCTGTTGATTAGAGTCGATGATTATGATTTTGAGCTTTTGGGGAAAGACACTCTGGACAAACAGCAAACCTATTGCCTAAGGCTGAGGCCTAAGAAAGATGAGAAGAAATCCGATTCTCTTAGAATGTGGGTTGATGCCGAGAGGATACTTCCTCTTAATATCGAAGAATATGATGAGAGTGGTAATTCTTTAGGGAGAATTACCTTTGGAGGCTACATAAATTTCGGTGATGGTGTGTGGCTTCCTCTCTTGATGTATTCCTTCGATGCTAATGGTTCCCTTGCTATTGAGACCTCCTTTGAAGGAGTGAAATTAAATTCTGGTTTAGATGAAAAGCTGTTTGAACCTCCCAAAGGAGCTATCTCTGAGGATTGGTAGTATGAGAAGCCTTTAAGTCTTCTTCACCTCCCAATATAATTTTTCAAAACAAAAAGGTTTAATTTCAAAAGGAGGTGCCCATTAATGGCGAAACTTTACGATCAAGTAAGGGATTACACCGTTAAGCAGGTTACTACCCAAGCAATGAAGCTTTTGGTACGTTTGTCAGATGAGGATCTGATAAAGATAACTTATCTAGCGGAGAGATTGACTAACGTTGAGAGTGTAAGGTCTGACATAAGAGCTGCTAGGGAGGCGCTAAAGAATAGCGATAGTAGTTGGCTTAAATTAGCAAAACGAACCCATGATAGTATGTGCTCTAACGCCCTAGAGAAGTTAATTCAGAATCTTCTGATAAATCAGATCCTACTTGGGGGAACGAAGAGGAGAGGATTTGAGGAACAGTATGGATTTCATCCTCCTTTCGTCATAGTGATAAGCCCTACTATGCGTTGTAACCTAAACTGTCCGGGTTGTTATGCCGCTGAATATAGCAAGAAGGATGACCTTCCCCATGAGATCTTCGACAGGGTCCTTAGGGAGGCTAAGGAGTTAGGGATTCACTTCATAACTATCTCCGGAGGAGAGCCCTTTGTGAGAGAGGATCTGCTGGATATGTTCGCTAAGTATAACGATATGTACTTCCATGTCTATACTAATGGAACCTTTATAGATAGGGAAGTCGCTCACAGATTAGCGGAGTTAGGGAATGTAGCTCCAGCGATCAGTATAGAGGGATACGAAGAGGAGACCGATAGGCGAAGAGGAAAGGGGGTCTATCGGAAAGTCCTTCAAGCGATGGATAATCTGCGGGAGGAGGGTGTCCCCATCGGAGCTTCAATAACTGTGACGAAGTATAATTCGCAGGTCGTAGCCTCAGAGGATTTCGTTGACAGCCTAATTGAGAGAGGTGTTCTCTTTACCTGGTACTTCCAATATATCCCGATAGGAAGAAATCCTTCTGTGGAACTGATGAGTACTCCTGAGCAGAGGAATTACCTTCGCAAACAGGTATATCGAATGAGGAATGAAAAGCCAATATTGTTGATGGACTTCTGGAATGATGGGCCAGCCGCTGGGGGATGTATCGCTGGAGGGCGTTCTTATTTCCATATCAACGTAAATGGAGATGTTGAACCCTGTGTATTCGCTCACTTCGCGGTTGATAACATCAGAGATAAGAGCCTCGCGGAAGCTATAAATTGTCCCTTCTTCAAGGGGATAAGGCGAGCTCAGAAGGAGATGAAAAATAAGCTTATCCCCTGTATGATAATAGATCGTCCTGCTGTTCTGAGAAGATTAGTCGAAGAGTATGGAGCTCATCCTACCCATGAGGATGCAGAGAGTATTGTCACCAAGTTTGCCGATTTCCTCGATAAATATGGAGCGGAGATGAAAGAGATCACCGATCCGATATGGCAGAGATATTTGGAGACTGGAGATTGGAGAGAAGTAGATGCCGAGGAACCGGTTGAAGTGGGCAGTTGAGCATAGGTGAAGTGTCACGAGCTGGCACCTCCAATTCGAAAACACTGCCGAGGTGCTAGCTCATAACCTATTAATTATCAAAAAAGAACATAGGAGGTATAAGCTGGATGGTAATTACTGGCGTGATAGGTAGGCAGATAATCGATTCTCGTGGTAATCCTACCGTGGAGGTAGAGGTAGAGGTAGAGGATGATAATGGAGATATTTTTATAGGTCGAGCGGCAGTTCCCTCCGGAGCCTCGACTGGAACTCACGAGGCTTTGGAACTCAGGGATGGCGATGAGATGAGATACAAAGGGAAGGGCGTATTGAAGGCTGTTGAAAATATCAATAAGGTGATCGCAGATGAGTTGTTGGAGGAAGATGCTACTAGACAAGCTGAGATTGATAGAATGATGATCGAGCTTGATGGGACTCCCAATAAGGGGAAATTGGGAGCTAATGCGATTTTAGGCGTATCTTTAGCGGTAGCGAGGGCGGCTGCCCAAGCTTCTAATCTACCTCTTTATCAGTATATAGGAGGTGTTGCGGCCAAGGAGTTACCAGTCCCGATGATGAACATCTTAAACGGGGGAAGACACGCCGATAATACAGTTGATATTCAAGAATTTATGATTATGCCTGTGGGAGGAGATTGCTTCGCCGAAGTTTTAAGGATGGGTTCCGAGATATTCCATACTCTAAAAGCGGTATTGAAGAGGAAAGGTCTATCAACCGCGGTAGGAGATGAGGGAGGTTTCGCTCCTGATCTTAAGACCAACGAGGAGGCTTTACAAGTCATAGCGGAGGCCATAGATGAATCAGGGTATCAGTTGGGAGATGATGTTTATATAGCTCTGGATCCTGCCGCCTCCGAGTTCTATCAGGATGGCTATTATGTCTTCGCCGCGGAGGAGAAGAGGATGACCGCCGAGGAATTGAGCGACTTCTACGCTGAGATGATAGATAAATATCACATCATCTCGATCGAAGATGGTTTAGCGGAGGATGATTGGGAGGGATGGGCCGAGTTCACTTCTCGTCTGGGGAAGAAGATTCAGATTGTAGGGGACGATCTCTTCGTGACTGATACCAAGCGTTTAGCCCGAGGTATTAAGGAGGGAGTGGCAAATTCCATCTTGATCAAATTGAATCAGATCGGAACTCTCACTGAGACTCTGGAAGCCATCGAGATGGCTAAAAGGGCGGGATACACCGCGGTCGTATCTCATCGCTCAGGTGAGACCGAGGACACAACTATCGCCGATTTAGTCGTAGCGACTAATGCTGGTCAGATTAAAACTGGCTCGATGTCCAGAACAGATCGAATCGCCAAATATAACCAACTTCTGCGCATCGAAGAGGATTTAGGAGATGCGGCAGTATTTAAGGGTAAGAGGGTTTTCTATAACCTAGCTCTATAAAGCTTCCGATTTTTCTATCCCCGAGATAGGTGATATCGAAATGGCTAAGAAGATCAGAAGGGGTAAAAATTTTCTCTGGATTTATATTATAGGTATCCCCATCATCTTACTCCTTATTTTCTCTCTTATAGGGAATCTATGGCAGAGAAGAGCGATGCTCAAGGAACTCTCCGAAGTTCAACAAAAGTACCAGAATCTAGTGGAGGAGAATGAGGAGTTGGGTTGGGAGATAGAGGCGCTCAGTGAAAATGACGACTATCTTGCTCTTCAGATCAGCGAGGTAATGGGGATGATCAAACCTGGAGAAGTTATCTATAAGGTCGTAGTCAATGATAAGCAAGAACTTGAGAAATAATCTCCGAAAATTTTAAATAAGCCCTTGACGATTTCAGATAATTCAGTTATAATATAAGGGTAGGTGAGAGTTAGCCGGGATGGCGGAATTGGTAGACGCTGTGGACTTAAAATCCATTGAGCCTTTTAGCTCGTGCCGGTTCGATTCCGGCTCCCGGCACCAGGAGTTAAGATCGCGGGGTGGAGCAGTCAGGTAGCTCGTCGGGCTCATAACCCGGAGGTCGTCGGTTCAAATCCGACCCCCGCAACCAAGTAATTAAGTGAAGGATGGCGGTGTAGCTCAGTGGTTAGAGCAGGAGAATCATAATCTCCGTGTCCGGGGTTCGAGTCCCTGCACCGCTACCATTGATTTTTCTAATTGAATTTATTTTTTCTGAGCGACCTTATTTGAAGGTCGCTTTAATTTTAGGAAATGGATTTAATTTTTCGAGTGATCTCCACTATAGAGAGATTTAATATGCTTGAGAGTGGAGACAGAGTAATAATAGGTGTATCTGGAGGCCCAGATTCGGTAGCCCTTCTATATCTCCTTCTATCTTTAAGGGATAAATACGATCTATCCTTGAAGATCGCTCATCTTAATCACAAATTGCGGGGAGAGGAATCGGAACAGGATGCCGCTTATGTGGAAAAACTTGCTCAGTCCCTTGACCTTCCTTATAGGATAGAAGCTAGAGAGGTATCCTCATTGGCTAAGAAGGAGAGGTTGTCCCTCGAAGAAGCAGCGCGAAAGGTGAGATATAGCTTTCTATATGAGATCACAGATGATTTCCGAGCTGACAAGATCGCCCTAGGTCATAACCTTGATGATCAGATAGAAACCTTCCTGCTGTGGATGATAAGAGGGGCAGGATTGGACGGGTTAAGGGGAATACCTCCTAGTCGCGATAAGATCATCCGCCCACTTTTAGAGACCCCTCGCTCTGATATAGAGGCTTATCTGAAGGAGAGAGGTATATATTGGCGAGTGGATCGCTCCAATGAAGAATTTGACTACCTCCGTAATAGGATCAGGGGAGAATTGATTCCCCTTCTAGCTTCTTCCTACAATCCGAACATCAGGGATACGATAAATCGCTCTCTCATCTCGATCAGAGACGATCTGGATTTCATCGAGAGGGAGGTTGAAGCTGAACTTCCCCATTTAATTAGTAGGAAGGATAAGGGCGAGATAGCGATCGATCTTTTCCAGTTATCATCTTATCATATCGCTCTTCAGAGGAGAGTGATACGCGCTCTCATAAGGCATCTGAAAGGCGATCTAAGGGAGATAACCTTCGGACATATTGAGGATATATTGAGATTAGCGGTTGAAGGGCGAAGCGGAGCGGAATTGAATCTGCCCTATGGGATCGTAGTTCACAGAAGTTATCAAGAATTGATCCTAAGCTTAAGGGGAGTTATCAAAATTTCTCCTAAAGTATATAGGAAATTAGCTATACCTGGGATCACTGGGATCCCAGAATGGAGTTTAGAAGTTGAAGCTCACCTGTTAAAACCTGATGAAGTTGACTCTTATTGTAAAGGCAGAGAGGAAGTATGTCTTGATTATGATAAGATCGAAGGAGATATAGTAATCAGAAACCGACTTCCTGGGGATAAGTTTAGTCCGATCGGTCTTAAAGGCACTAAGAAGATCAAGGACCTTTTTATCGAAGCTAAGATACCAAGAGAGAAAAGGGGATATATACCTCTGATCGCTACGGAGAAGATGATAATTTGGGTGGTAGGAGGGAGGATAGATGAGAGAGTCAAGATCACTTCCGAGACCGAGCATATTTTACATCTGAAGGTAAAAGGCGCACTTCTATATCTTTAGGGGAGGTCAAATATGTATGAGGATGATATAAGCGAAATATTGCTTACCGAGGAGCAGATACAGGAGAAGATCAAGGAATTGGGAAAGGTGATCTCTGGTGAATATCGAGGGAAAGATCTATTTCTGATCGGAGTTCTAAAGGGTGCGGTAGTCTTTATGGCGGATCTGATCCGCCATATATCGATCCCCCTTTCCTTCGACTTCATGGCGGCCTCAAGTTATAGAGATTCATCTCAATCCTCGGGAAGGGTTCGGATACTCAAGGATCTCGATGATGATGTAAGAGATCGCAATGTTCTCTTCATTGAGGATATTATTGATACTGGATTAACCCTGGGCTATTTGATGAAGGTTCTAAAATCGCGCAAGCCAGCTAGTTTAAGGATTTGTGCCTTGCTGAATAAACCTGAGAGAAGGGAGATAGAGGTCAAAGTTGATTTTTCTGGCTTTATTATTCCCAATAGATTTGTGGTGGGATATGGCTTAGATTACAATGAGAGGTATAGGAATGCTCCCTTCATCTTTATCCCTAAGAATGAGGTCTTCGAGCGCGCATAATTTTTTCTTGACATATCCGAACTTGTATGCTATACTTAAATTGTCTGGAGGCTTGTTTCAGATAATTTTGCATAATCTTCTGGATTTGTTGAGACTAAGTTTCGCAATTATGCATAATGCGATTTCCAAGCGGATCTTGGGAAAGCTTACAAGATAGGTGATTGATTCTATGGAAATCGGGAAAATAGATGTTCCAATCAGTGAAAGTAATCGGGAATTTAGGAGGTGGGGGGAGGAATTAAGTTTTTTCAATAGTATCAAAGGGAAATTATGGGAAGATGAAGCTTATAGAGATAAATTTGTGGCAATTAGAGACAAAAAGGTGATTGATTCTGATCTTGATGACTTCAAATTAGTCAAGCGAATTAATAAGAAGTATCCTAGTGAAGTTGTTCTAATTGCAAAAGTAGAAATGGGTATGCGTGTGGCCAAAATACCATCACCGAGGATAGTGCTATGAAATTCGAGTAGCTGAGATTATCGCTATAGGAAACGAATTATTAATAGGAGAAACGTTAGATATAAATACGCATTAGCTTCTAAAAATTATAAATTATTTGAGAATATAGCTTGGGGTCTATTAGACTTCAGGCTAAGGAATTGATCTTTCATTTTTCGATAAAGACAAAGATCCGATAGATCACAGAATTTAGATTATATTCGCTGGCAAATTCATTTTGCAGTTAAGTAGATTATTCAGAAGAAGAGATGAAAATTATTCCCTTTGGAATCTACTGAGCCTGATTGAAGAAAGTCGGGTTAGTTAGGGGTGAAGTTTTTTTGAATTCAAGAAATATAAGAGCTATCGCTCTTTATATAATTATTGGGATATTTATATTTTACGCGATGAGCTTACTTTCGGATATGAGGGGTTCATCAAAGAAGATGCTCTTTAGCGAGTTCATCGAGTTAGTAAATATGGGAAGGGTGGAGAAGGTAAAGATAGATGGTAGCACAATAATTGGTGATACCTATGATGGAACTCCCTTTATTACCTACGCTCCTTCCGATTATGAGGGTTTATCCAAACTCCTTTTAGAAAAAAATGTTCTATTGGAAGCAGAGCCTCCCAGTCGCACTCCTTGGTGGTCTCTATTATGGCAGATCTTACCCTTTATAGCGCTGATAGGTCTATGGATCTTTATGGTTCAACAGATGCAGGGAAGTGGTAACCGAGCTTTATCCTTTGGAAAGAGTCGAGCCAAGCTTATGTCCGCTAATCAACAGAAGATCACCTTTGATGATGTCGCCGCTTTAGATGAGGCGAAACAGGAATTACAGGAGATCGTTGAGTTCCTAAAAGCTCCCAAGAAGTTCCAGAAGGTAGGAGCGAAGATACCTAAAGGGGTGCTATTATTCGGTGCTCCTGGAACTGGCAAGACCCTATTAGCTAGAGCGATCGCCGGAGAAGCTGGCGTTCCCTTCTTCTCCATCAGTGGTTCTGACTTTGTGGAGATGTTCGTAGGAGTGGGAGCTTCCAGAGTGAGAGATCTATTCGATCAAGCGAAGAAGAATTCTCCTTGTATCGTCTTCGTCGACGAGTTAGACGCGGTAGGTCGTCATAGGGGAGCTGGCTTGGGGGGAGGTCATGATGAACGGGAACAAACCCTGAACCAACTTCTGGTGGAGATGGATGGCTTCGATCCTAACGAGGGAGTTATCATAGTTGCGGCGACTAACAGACCGGATATTCTGGACCCAGCCCTGCTTCGACCGGGTCGCTTCGATAGGCATATCGTGGTCGATAAGCCCGATCTGAATGGACGAGAGGCGATTCTCAAGGTTCATTCTCGTAACAAGCCCTTGGATGAGGATGTCGATCTTAGAGTATTAGCTCGTCGAACTCCTGGTTTTGTTGGCTCTGATCTCGAGAATCTTCTCAATGAGGCGGCTATCTTGACCGCTCGAGTTGGAAAAGAGCGGATCGGGATGGAGGAGTGTGAAGAGGCTATCGATCGAGTTATTGCGGGTCCAGAGAGAAAGAGTCGAATCATCAGCGATAGGGAGAAGGAGATCGTAGCTTACCATGAGTGTGGCCATGCCATGGTAGCTAAGTTACTACCTAATACCGATCCGGTTCATAAGATCTCCATAATTCCCAGGGGTGCTCATGCCTTGGGATATACGCTCCAGCTACCGATAGAGGATAGATATCTAGCCAGCAAGAGTGAACTTATGGACAGCATTTCCGTTCTTTTAGGAGGGAGAGCGGCAGAGGATTTGATGTTTCATGAGATAACGACTGGGGCGGAGGATGATCTCAAGAAAGCTACTGAGACCGCTCATCGTATGGTATGTGAGTATGGGATGAGCGAGGAGCTAGGTCCTCTAACCCTGGGAAGGAAAGAGGAACAGGTATTTCTGGGGCGAGATATCGTCCGGGATAAAAATTATAGCGATAAGATCGCTTATATGATAGATTCGGAAATCCGTAAGATAATCAACACTTGTTACCAGAAGGCTACGACTCTCTTGCGGGAAAATAGAGCTAAGTTGGAGAGCCTATCTAGACTGTTATTAGAGAGGGAGGTTATCGAAGGTTCTGAATTAGAAGCGTTATTAAATGGGACATTAGCAACGGTTAGCTGAAGATAAATACCGTTATAAATAAGAGGTTGCTAATAGGTATATTTGCAAATGTAAGAGAGACTGTCGGAGGAACCGACAGTCCTTAATTTTTTCGGTATCAATCGGATGCATATGAAATCTGGGATCTGAGATCTAATTTACTCTATATTACACCCTCCCCCTATCCCCTCCCATCGAGGGAGGGGGAGCTAAAGAGATCAGCTCTATCTCGATGTTCCCTAAAAGGTAACTTTTTTGCTTCAAATAGAACTCATGGTTAAAAAAGTTACCTTTTTCCCCTCGTGGGAGAGGGCCAGGGTGAGGGGGAGTTATAACTCGATCTGAAATCATTTTGATTCCCGATTTTATATGTTTTCTTTCCCATTCTTTTTGCTTGACAAAGAGTTTATTCTTATATATAATATACCAAGTGTTTCGTGAGCATCCATTAATCCGATAAACAAGGAGAGATTAGCTAAATGGTAAAAGTATATTATGATCAGGATGCGGATTTATCTTATCTCAAGGATAAGACTTCCGCTATAATAGGGTATGGTAATCAAGGTAAAGCCCAAGCGATGAATATGAGGGACAGTGGCCTCTCAGTTATCATCGGTAGTATCAAAGATGCTAGCTGGGACGAGGCTGTCGAGGATGGCTTCCAAGTATATCCCATAAAGGAGGCCTCCCAAAAGGGGGACATTATCTTTCTCCTCATCCCCGATGAGGTTCAGAAAGATGTTTATGAGAAGGAGATCAAAGAGGCATTAACCTCGGGTAAGGCGCTTAACTTCGCTCACGGCTATAATATTCGCTATGGCCTTATTAAACCTCCCGAAGATGTGGATGTTATAATGGTTGCCCCTCGTATGATAGGTGTTCGAGTGCGAACCTCCTTTGTCGAAGGGACAGGAGTTCCCTCCTTCCTAGCTGTGGAACAGGATGCCTCCGGGCACGCTAAAGATATAGCCTTAGCTATATCCAAAGCTATTGGATCGACCCGAGTAGGCGTTCTCGAATCGAGCTTCGCCGAGGAAACCGAACTCGATCTCTTCTCTGAGCAGTTTATATGGCCGGTCATTACGCGAACTTTCCGACTTTCCTTTGAATTATTGGTAGAGGCTGGTTATTCTCCAGAAATAGTCGCCTTAGAGTTATATGGATCTGAGGAAGCCTCCGAGGTATTCCGAGAGATGGCTAGGGTGGGTTTCTTCAAGCAGATGAGCTTCCATTCCCATACCAGCCAATATGGAACTTTAACCCGAGGTCCTAGAGTTATGCCTGAAGAGGAGAAGGAGCTTATAAAAGAGATATTGGAGGAGATAAAGGATGGCTCCTTCTCCAAGGAGTGGGAGGAGGAACAGAAGAAGGGATACCCCATCTTTAACCGACTTAAAGAGGAAGCTCTTCAGCATCCTATGAATCAGGCGGAGGAAAATATTGGAAGATTGATAAAAGGTTTGAGAGATTAGATCATAGCAATTGAGTTCACTTTTCCAATTTCAGAGGGGGAGAGGTTCTGAAGGGAGGTTTTGTATTATGAAGGATGTTCGTATTGGGATATTGGGGGCGGGATTCGTAGCTGACTTCTATATGCAAGGTCTAGCTGATGTTCCCCATCAAGAGGTAATAGTTGTCTGCTCTGGGACTGAAGAGCATGCCCAAAATTTTGCGGGGAAATGGAATATCCCTAATTTTACTACGGATTGGGATGATATCCTCAAGCGAGATGATCTAAATTTAGTTCTTATCGCTCTCCCTAACTATCTCCATAAAGAGGCTGTTCTGAAGCTGGTGGAGGCTGGGAAGAATATGGTCTGTACCAAGCCTCTGGCGAGGAATAGAGCTGAAGCCAAGGATATATGGGAGGCTGTTAAAAGCAGTGAAGTTATGCATGGCTATGCTGAAACCGAGGTCTTTGCCCCAGCAGTGGTCAAAGCCAGAGAGATCATAGAGCAGGGGGGCATTGGAGAAGTAACTTGGGTGAGATCACGAGAGGCACATTTAGGACCTCACTCCCCTTGGTTCTGGGATCCGGAACTTGCCGGAGGAGGGGCTTTAGTAGATATGGGATGCCACTGCATAGAGGCGGGGAGATATTTCTTCGGCAAAGAGGTAAAGCCTTTAGAGGTATTCGTCTGGGGAGATACTTTAACTCATCAGGATAGG
The DNA here is from genome assembly GCA_964609495.1 of uncultured bacterium. Lineage (GTDB taxonomy): Bacteria > CAZSTA01 > CAZSTA01 > CAZSTA01 > CAZSTA01 > CAZSTA01. The sequence continues at coordinate 17,882 of CAZSTA010000024.1, forward strand.
ACTACCGCTGAGGATAACGCCCTTCTCCTGATCAAATTTGAGGGGGGAAAGATAGCTCAAGCGGAGGTCAGTTGGTCCTCTCACGGAGGATTAGATCTAAGAAATGAGATATATGGAACTCAAGGATCGATCTTCACCGATGTGACTAGGGGAACTCCTATCAATGTCTTTTCCTTAACTGGATCGGGATATGCTTTGGAGAAGGCCGAAGCCGATAAGGGCTGGGTTATCCCCGTTCCCGAAGAGGCTATGGTTTACGGATATCAAGAGGAGATGAAGCACTTCGTTGATTGTGTGCGTGAAGGAAAAACCCCCCGAGAGACCTTTGAGGATGGATATATCGTTAATGCCATCTTAGAAGCAGGGTATATATCGATGAAATCTGGAAAGTGGGAGAAGGTTGAGCTTTAGAGAGGAACATTAGGGGAGTTAAATGAGAGAGAGGTGATCATATATCTAGGAGAGAAGCATAATCGTATAAGGTAAGGGAATCGTTTGAAAACTATTAATAGCAATGAAGAAAGGAGACAAACAATAATGGAACTAGCAATATCAGGTTGGAGTCTTCACAGAGAGATACCCAAGAAAACGTCTTTGTTGGATTTCCCAAGGATCGCGGCTCAGGAGTTCGGGGTAAAAGCTATAGAGCTTAATTCACCCTTCTTCGCCTCTACGAAGCCAGATTATCTAGCAACCTTAAAGAAGAAGATGGCTGATGAGGGAGTAGTCCCGATTAATATCGCGGTGGATTTAGGTAATATCGCCAATCCGGATGATGAACAAAGAGCCAAGGATATAACTGCTCTCAAAGAGTGGTTCTCTGTCGCTAAGGCGGTTGGATCTCCCTCCATCAGGATCAACGCTGGTTGGGGAGAACCTGTAGATGAAGCGATGCTTAAACGGGTTATCGCCAGCTATAAGGAGCTAGTTAAAGAGGCGGAGAAGACCGGAATAAAGATGTTGATCGAGAATCACGGGGGTCCTTCCTCTGATCCAGATAATATCCTTCGTTTCCTAAAGGAGGTCGGTTCTGAATCCTTCCGCACCTGCCCTGATTTCGGGAATTTCGCTGATGACATCAGATATTCCGCTTTGGAGAAGGTAGCTCCTTATGCCTTCGTCGTTCATGCTAAGACCTATGACTTCGATGAGGAGGGAAATGAAACTAAGGTTGATATCGGACGTTGTGTAAAGATCATCAAGGATGCAGGTTATGATGGCTATCTCTCGGTCGAGTTCGAGGGACCTATGGACGAGCATGAGGGGATTAAGAAGAGCCTAGAACTTTTGAAGAGATATCTATAGTCGAGCAATAATTCAGCGAGTCAGATTGTATGTAGAGAGCGATCTGACTCGCTATTACATAGGATCGAAAAGGAGACGATATGGAGCTTACCCCCAAAGAGAGAGTTTGGAGGGCGATGAGCCTCGAGGAGCCAGATATAGTTCCAGTATTCCCGGTGATAACTGGGTATCATACCTCTAAAGCTCTGGGGATACCTTATGCTGAGGTGATTATGAATCCCAAGCTATATTACGATCTATTGTATCGAGCCTGGGAATTATATAGGTATGATGGTTTTGAGGTCCCCTTAATACTGCTGGAGGATTGGCAGGAGAAATATGATTTGGAAAAAGAGGGGGATATAACTTGGGTTAAAGAGAAGGGGAGCGGAAGGGTGATCGGGAAGATCGAGGATGATGACTTTGTAGCGGCTAGCTCTGAACCTCCTATCAAGGAGGAAAGCGATCTTAAGAAGATCAAGATCATAGACTGTAATGATTATCTGAAAAGCGGGGTAATGGAGCCAATAAAGGAGTTAATCGATAAGATTGGAGATGGAGCTTTCCTATCTGGTCCTGCCGCTAGTCAATCGATGAACTTTCTGGTAGCTCAGCGCGGTTCTCAACAGGCGATGTTAGATCTGATAGATAATCCCTCTCTTGCTAAGAAGATAATGGCTATTGGCACTGAGAGATCTATCGAATTGGGTCGAGCGTTCATCGAGATCGGCATAGATGGAATTTATATCGGAGATGCTTGGGCATCCTCAAGTATAATCTCTCCCCAACAGTATAAGGAGTTTTGCCTTCCCTTTCATAGAAAGGCGACCGAAGCCTTCCATAAATATGGCGTGAAAGTATATCTTCATATCTGTGGCAATTGTTCTCCTATCCTAGAGATGATGGCTGATACCGGAGTCGATGCTATCGAACCTCTGGATCCATTAGGAGGAGTGGATATAGCTGACGCTAAAAGGAGAGTGGGGGATAGAGTGTGTCTCAAAGGAGGAGTAAATACCTTGACCTTGCTTCAAGGGACTCCGGAGGATGTGAGAAGAGAGGTGAGATACTGCATAGAGAATGCAGGAAGAGGAGGGGGATTATTGGTAGGGTCAGGAGATGATATTCCCAAAGATAGTCCGGTGGATAATGTGAAGGCTATGGTCGAGGAGTCGCATCGCTGGGAATATCCATTATAATATTCTTTAAATCTTTTCCAGAAAAATATAAATTTATAAGTCAAATTTGTTACCCTAATATATCCAATTGAAAATTTAAGAAATGTGGAAGAATAGGGATAAATTAAGGTTAACGGTATCTTCTCTGATAATATCTACCCTCCTTACAATTTGTTTGGCATTAAAATTGCTGATTGTGATATTATGATGAAGGACTTACTTGGAGCTAAGTAGGGTGGCTATCTCAAATTTCCTTCTCTATGGGCAAAAGGTAGATAATGCTATTTCTTAAGAAGAGAAAGATAGTATAGTAGATGTTAAACTTCGGGATAGGATGGAAGGAAATTAGTGAAGAAGATATTGATAGTCGATGATGATCGCTCTATACTACGCATATTTGAGTTTTCATTACGGCATGCTGGATATTATACCACCACTGCTTTAGACGGGGCTGAGGCTATAGAGATAGCCGAAAATGAGAAACCCGATCTGATTCTGATGGATCTAATGATGCCGATATTAGATGGGTGGGAGGCTACAGAAAAACTTAAAGCGGATCCTAAGACTAAGGATATACCAGTAGTTGCGATAACTGCAACCTCACCTCAAGGTTGCAAAAGGGCACTCCAGATCGGCTGTATCGATGTCATAACCAAGCCAGTTTCGACGCTCTCCCTGATCGAGAAGGTTAAAGAGTATTTGCCGAATTACTTATGATAAATATACCTTAACTTCCTCATCTATCCCGGCTCTTAAAACTCTATCAGCCCGATCACAATTAACCGCGATCTCCAGATTACCAGAGCTGCCTATCAGGGCTACTGGCTCCCCTTTTGAAACCGATGAATATGAGGAGGAGATATTATATATTTTAATCCCTCTGATCTCTATTACTACTCTTTCAGATGAGTATAATGATAAAATCTCAGAGGAAATATTTGTGATTAGATTCCCGAAGCGATCGATATATACAATTCTCCCTATTATATCTCCGTTAGGAAGGATATGAGGAGAGGAAAGAGTAAATCTCTCTATATCTTCAAGTCTAGGACCGAAATTATAAATGTTTATTCCTAATGATAGATGAGCCGCAACCGGGGCGAAGACATCCCTGCCATGAAAAGTATTGCTCACATCCTTTAGAAAATAGCTGGCATTAGTTATCTCAACTACCTCCTCACACTCCTCTTCAGCGATGAAACTGAGGACTCCATTGTCTGGCGCGACGAAGAGATACTGAGGAGTCTTTAATATAATCGCTCTCCGAGAACCTCCGACTCCTGGATCGACCACCACCAGATAGATCGTCCCTTCAGGAAAGTACTTATAAGAGCTGGAGAGAGCGAAGGAGGCTTGTTGTATGCTGTGAGCCGTTATATTATGGCATATATCCACAAGCTGAGCGGATGGATTGATATTGTATATGACTCCTTTCATAGTCCCTACATAAGCGTCCTCTAAGCCAAAATCGGTGAGGAGGGCTATAATAGGATTTCTTCCTTCTCTCATCATAGACGTCTCAACTTGAGATTATGATCTCCTTATCTTGAATATCTATAGTTTTTAGATCCAATCGGAAGGGAATTTCTCTGAGATCTAATAGAGGATTAACTAGACGGACTAAAGTATTAGCGATGAGGGAAGGAACTCTACTATCGTTAGCGAATATTTCATAATCGATCACCTGAATTCGTCCTTTATCATCTATTTCTAATCTCCCATTGATTGAAAGTTTTATCGCTATTCTCCCGGTTACAGGTATCATTCCGGAAAGATAAATTTTTCCTCCCCTCATCTCGACTTTTAAATCGCTGATATGTTTATTCTTGCTACGCAGAAGATCTTCTAAATTCCCCTGGGATATTCTCAGATACAACTTCACCTCGGCGATGCTTTTTGTCTTTATCTCTCCCTCATCCCATAGTTTTTCGGCATTCACTTTGAGATCAGCGAACTCGGCGATCATTTTGTCAGCTTTTAGTCCATATATATCGGTCTGCAATACCTTCTCAGGAAACGTCATTCCCTCTCCTAATAATTCACTAATATGGACGAATGAGTAAGTCTGTTCAGCTTCTACCTTCACAAAGGAGAACTCTCCGAGCTTATCCTTCTTAGCTGTCGCTTCCACTTTAATATCTTGAGAACCCTCTAAGATCTTATAAATACTGATCTCTAATTTCTTTTCCCATTGCTTGGGATCAGATATGCCCGAGGCATTCTCAAAAGCATATCCCGATCTGGCGAAGATCGAAATCGAACCGATGATGAAAAGGATGAAGAACAACTTCTTCATTTTTCCTGCTCCTAATTAAAGATAAATCAAATATATGAAAATTCCTCTAAGTCCCAATGACCGATTCGGTCGGCACATACCATCTCGAACTTCCTACCTTCATAACTTTACTTCCCAATGAACTTAATGGCAGAAGCATAGCGCTCTCTTGAGCGATACTCCTGAAGTTGAGCTTCTCATATAACCTGTTATCCCTCTCATTAACGACCGCTGATAGGATTACAACAGGATAATCGCTTGATATTCTGGAAAGTAGGAAACCAAGCAACCTCGACCTATCGCTCTCAAAAGCGATGTCGGTGAGAATGGACATCCTCTCGATCCCTTCTCCAGTGATAATATCAGCCTCGCAGATCGTCGAAGTTCCCTCAATCCGTCCTCTCTCTTTGATATAATATACCCTAGCAGGAGAACAAGTAGGTCTATTTTCCTTCCTCCAATTCCAAAGTTCCTCATCTATCACTGGGTATCCATCGAAATCGCTATAGTAGCGATTAATAAGAGCTAATAGCTCGCTTTTATCATTACCCCTGAACTCTATCACTTTATCAGACCGCTCCTCGGTACTGATACCAACTCCTTCTCTAACATAGTAATTCACCCTCAGATAGTCTTGATATCCCAAACTACTGTATATCCGAAAGGGGATCTTACCAGGAGTGGTATAGAGCAAACTTATGTCAACCTTTTCTCTATTCATAAAGGATATAGCCTCTCGCATCAAGCGTTTAGCCAATCCCTGCCGCCGATAAGCTGGGTGAGTCATAACGGAATCTATAATACCGAATTTCAGCAGTTGTCCTCCTAATCGTGCTTCTTGAATAGTCACGAATAGATTAGCAACTACCTTATCATCATGGATCGCCACAAAGCAGGAGTGAGGAGAGATACCCGGTCGCCTTAAGTACCACCTCATATAACCACCAGAGACAGAAAGAACCCCCTCATATTCGGAGAAAGCTAGGTTAAAAAGTTCTCCTATCTCTGGAGATACATCCCTCTTTATATCGGCTTGACTGCATATATCTAGGTCGTTAATATCTTGCTTAAAAATGATTTAGTTCTCTCCCCCCGAGGATTATAGAATATCTCCTCAGGTACACCCTCCTCGACTATCCTTCCCTCATCTATAAAGATCACTCGATCAGCAACCTCTTTAGCGAAGCCCATCTCATGGGTAACCACAACCATAGTCATTCCCTCTCTAGCCAGGTCCATCATAACATCTAAAACCTCCTTGATCATCTCTGGATCCAGCGCTGAGGTAGGCTCATCGAACATCATAACCTTGGGCTTCATGGCTAAGGCGCGGGCGATAGCTACTCTCTGCTGTTGACCACCTGATAACTGACCAGGGTAGGAATCAGCTTTCTCTGGGATTCCTACCTTCTCCAGCAGTTCTCTCCCGATCTTTTTCGCCTCGCTCCTGCCCCACTTTCTAACTATGATCGGAGCTAAGGTTACATTATGCAAAGCGGTCATATGAGGGAAGAGGTTGAAACTTTGGAAAACCATCCCCACTTCCTCTCGAACCTTGTTGATATTAGTTTGAGAATCGTTGAGCAAGATCCCATCCACGTGTATGGTTCCGCTATTGATCGGCTCCAGGTGGTTGATGCACCTCAGCAGGGTGGACTTCCCCGAACCGCTGGCTCCTATAATCACCACTACCTCTCCCACCTCTATATGATTAGTCATGTCCTTCAGGACATGAAGATCTCCAAACCATTTGTTGACATTATGAAGTTCAATCACTGGTAGCCATCCTCCTCTCTAAATATCTAACTACTAGAGATAAGGACAGAGTCATAACTAGGTAGAAACCAGCTACGGTGAACCAAATCTCGAAGCTACGAAAGCTTCTGGTGACGATCTGTCTCCCCGTAAGAACTAGATCGGGAAGGGCAATTACCGATACCAATGAGGAATCCTTAATCAGAGAGATGAACTGCCCGGCTAAGGGAGGAAGAATCCTCTTGAAGGCTTGAGGAAGAATTATATATCTCATCGCTTGGATATAAGTCATTCCCAAGGATCTGGCCGCTTCCATCTGGCCCCGATGTATTGATTGAATCCCAGCGCGAACGATCTCCGCTACATAGGCTCCGGAAAAGAGAGAGAGGGCTACTACTCCAGAAACAAAGCTCGATAGTTGAAGGAGCGTTCCAACGAAATAATACATAATGAGAATTTGAACTAATAAGGGAGTCCCGCGGATCAACTCGACATAGATAGTGGTTATCCCATTAAAGATGATATTCTTAGAGATGCGCCCGATTCCTGCTATCAGACCTATAATTATCCCAAAAAATATCGAGAATATAGATATCCTTAGGGTGAGCAACATAGCTTTAAATAGAAGGTCCAGGTTCGGAGGCACATCCTCCCAGTGCCATCTATATCCAATCCTCGCTAACATAACATAGAGAAAAACACCGACTGATAGAGCTAGAATTACATATATAGAAACAGTTTTTAGATTCCACTTTTCCCAAGACACGCTTATTCCTCCAAATTAGGGGATATATTAAGAGCAGGTCAGAAGCGACTCTGACCTGCTGTAAATTACCTACTACTCTTTTGGGACTATCTCTAGCCAAGGCATATCTATGAAATACTTCTGGAATAGCCTATCATAAGTTCCATCTACCTTTACCTCGTCGATGAATAGATCTAACCAGCGTAGGAAATCTGGATCTCCCTTGCGGATCGCGAAGCCAAAAGACTCATAAGTGAAGGGCTCTAGAATAGCAAAGGTTGTATCCGAGTGCTCCTTGCTATATATAGCTACGAAAGGTTGATCATAGACCATCGCATCCGCTCTTCCAAAAGCTACCTCAGCGCCTGCCTCAGCCTCAGTGGTGAATCTCTTTATCTCGGCATTTGGGAGAAATTTAGTAGCCGCTAAATCTCCAGTTGTTCCCAACATAACAGATATTACCTTGCCCTTTACATTTAGATCTTCATAGCTCTCAACATCGGCAGACCTTTCCTTATTTAATAGAAGAGATTGGCCAGTAATAAAGTAGGGCTTGGAGAAGTTCACCGCTTTGGCTCTCTCCAGAGTTCTAGTCATCCCTGACATAATTAGATCGAATTTATCGGTCACCAAAGCGGGGATGATTCCATCCCAATCGACATTGACTATCTCCAATTTGACTCCCAGCCTCTCCGCCATATATTGAGCCAACTCTATATCGAAGCCGATAAAATTCCCGTCTTTATCTAGCATCTCAAAGGGCACATAACCTGCGTTTAACCCTACCCTTATTTTCCCATCCTTTAGGATCTTCTCCAAGGTTGAGGATTTCGCTAGCTCTGGATCATCCGCTAAAGCGCTTCCTACCAGGCCAAAGATTAAGCCTAAAGTTAGGATCCCTAATATCAATCTCCTAAAAAGTCTCGTCATCTTTAGTTTTATCCTCCTTTATAAATTTTGATGAGAATCCCAAGCGTCAACTAATAAAGAAATATATCACCTCCTAATATCAAATAATTAACGGGGAGAAGATAGTTCCTCACTTATCCTCTCAAAATCTCCACAATTATACACTATTTATCTTACCCTGTCAAGTGGAAAATGGACGAGCCAAAGTGTATATGTTGACCTCAAGAGCTCCTGCCTCCAGTAGCGCAAAAGCGCACTCACTAGTCGTATGACCAGAGGTGAAAACGTCATCTACAAGAAGAATTGAAGCTCCATTTACTTCTTGCCCTTTACCTTTCGCTACTCTAAAAGCTCCCTTCACGTTGATTCTTCTCTCTTCCGCTCCCAAGTCGATCTGGGATTTTGTATTTCTGATTCTCTGGAGGATATCACTCCTAACCTTTATGTCAACTTTCTGCCCCAATTCCTCGGCTAGTAATTCTGCCTGATTGAATCCTCTCTCCCTATATCTAGTTTTGTGGAGGGGAACAGGAACGATGAAATCGGCATCTATATAACCCCTCTCTTGAGGAAAGCTATCGGCCATAAACTTTCCTAAATCGGAACTAAGACCAACTTTACCGTTATATTTCAAAAGATGGATACAATCTTTTAAAACGCCTTCATATACTCCTGCACTGCGAGATCTTTCATAGCGAGAATCCCTATTATTTTGACATTGGGAACATATATTATCAAGTGAATCAGGAGTTAAGGGGCCTCCACATATTTTGCAGAAAGGGGTAGCTATCCTCTTAAATGAGGAAAAGCAATCAGAACAGAGGAGTTTATCTGCCTTGTATTCTAGGAATCTCCTTCTACAGATTAGACAAACAGGAGGAAAAATAAGATCGAGTATATCGCTTATGAAACTGGATAATCCGCTTTTGATAACTTCTATCATAGTCTTTCCTCTAAAGATAGTTAAATGGCTGTCAGAAGTAAGAACTGACAGCCACTTAGTATTAACCTCTATCTAGTTGATGCTACTCTTCATCATCATCTTTCCCACTGGGTACTAATCCTATCTCTTCGCGCAATAATTCGACTTTATCGGTGCTTTCCCAGGGAAGATCTAAATCAGGACGCCCGAAATGGCCGTAAGCCGCGACCTGCTTGTAGATAGGACGACGGAGATTCATCTCATCGATTATAGCCGCAGGACGTAGGTCGAAATAGGAGTGAATAAGATCGAGGATCCTCTCATCAGAGATATTGCCAGTTCCGAAGGTGTCTGCCGTTATCGACACTGGGTGGGCAACTCCAATAGCATAAGATATTTGAATAAGGCATTTGTCCGCTAGTCCTGCCGCTACTATATTCTTGGCTACATATCTAGCGGCATAGTTGCCCGATCTGTCAACCTTCGTCGGGTCCTTTCCAGAGAAGCATCCTCCTCCGTGAGGAGCGCTGCCCCCATAGGTATCGACTATGATCTTCCTCCCCGTCAGACCAGTATCCCCCATTGGGCCACCGATTACGAAGCGACCAGTGGGGTTAATTAGGATTTTGGTTTTGTTATCCAGCATCCCCTCGGGAATAATAGGAGTTATCACCTTCTTGATAATGTCCTCTTTTATCATATCTCGGTGTATCCCCGCTTTATGTTGGGCTACGACGACTATCGTATCAGCACGAATAGGAGTATCATCTTCATACTCGATGGTCACTTGGGTCTTGCCATCGGGTCTGAGATATGGAATATCAGCCTCCTTCCTGACCTCGGCTAATCTCTTCGCTAATTTGTGAGCTAAAGAGATAGGGAGAGGCATAAGCTCAGGAGTCTCCCGACAAGCATAGCCGAACATCATCCCCTGATCTCCTGCTCCAATCCTATCGTAGCCATTCTCATCTGGTTTTCCTTGCCGGACCTCCAAGGCTTTATCTACCCCTTGAGCGATATCGGAGGATTGTTCATCTATGGAGATAAGCACCGCACAAGTATCGCCATCGAAACCGTATTTAGCTCTTGTATAACCGATCTCCTTGACAGTTTTTCTGACGGTCGCCGGGATATCAATGTAACAAGAGGTGGTGATCTGTCCAGCCACCTGGACAAACCCAGTCGCTACTAAGGTCTCACAAGCTATCCTTCCAAAAGGATCATGTTCGTAGATAGCATCCAGGATAGCATCTGATATTTGATCAGCCATCTTATCTGGATGTCCTTCGGTAACCGATTCAGAAGTGAATAGATGTCTCTTTACCATAATTCTTTCTTTTAATAACCTCCTTTTGATGAAGTCGGGAAAGAGAAAACTTAATTTTCCACTTTCCATTTTCG
>CAZSTA010000025.1:0-28084 GCA_964609495.1 uncultured bacterium
CTTCCCTTTATTATATCACTTCTGACTAAAATAACAACTCCCTTCCTTGAACTTACTCAAACATTCAAGATAGCTCCTCAAGCGATACAACTCTCCCCTCCGCCGCTGATATCCTAGCCGCAAGCAATGATTTTATGATCTCCTCCATCTCCTCCAGAGGGATCAATCGCTTTCTGGTCCCGATCATCTTCAAGAATTGAATAACAGTATTGGTATAGCCGTATTCTACCATACTATCTATATCTCCTATTCCCCCTCCTCCGAACTCCTGCCAAGCATCACTTGGCGATTTCGCCTCGATAGATCTTTCGCTTCCGTGAACGGTGAGATAATAGCCATGCGAGGGGATACCGCAGAGGACTTGAACTACTCCTAAAGCGCCATTCTTGAATTTCACGTTGATGATAGCTGTATCCTCCGATTGGCTGGTGGTATGATGTCTCCTAGCCGATATACAATGGACCGATTCTACACCAGGTCCTAAGGCCATATATAGTGGCTCCATACCATGGATTCCCATATTGATGATCGAGCCACCGCCCATCTCGATATTATCCTGCCAAGTGCTAAAGCCTTGTAGATAGCCAGTGATTCCGTGAGCTACAATCGCCGAGGCGGATAGCAATATCCCCAGCTCTCCAGCTTCGATTCGCTTGAAGATCCCGCGAAAACTGGGAGCATAACGCAATACCGAGTTGGACATCAGAAGAGCATCCTTCCTTCTTGCTAAATCAAGAATTGCTTTGAGATCTTCCAACTTCGTAGCCATAGGTTTATCTATGAAGGTGGGGATACCAGCAGAAAGGAAAGGTTCAGCATAGCGACGATGATCTCCGCTCTTGGTATCGATGAAGACTCCATTTACTCCCTTCGATATCATATTCTCAGGTTCTTCTACGATCTCCCCTCCGAACTCCCTCGCAAAATCCTCCGTCTTCTCATTATCATAATCCCAAACATAATTCGGGTTGATATCATACTCAGCTAAGACCTTGGCGAAGGTATAAGGATGAGACAGAGATAGCCCCACCATCCCTATTTTCATCATCTAGTTTTCGCCTCCCTGATATATTCGCTCGGTTTCACCTCTTGAGGTTCACCAGTTTTGATCGCTTCTATCGCTTTAAGACAACATACGGTAGCTCTAGCTCCATTTATCTCGTTTATCGGAGTCTTCCTTCCCTCTCTTATAGCCTGGGCTAATTCTCTTAACTCTTGCAGATGTCCTTTATCCACGCTGGGCAGATTGATCTCCTGCTTCTCTCCAAAGCCATAAGCCTCGAAATGTTGGTAATTGTCGATCATAACTACCGCCCGATTGCAGTATATCTCCACCCGCTCTTTATGATAATCTCGATGTCCCATATCCCCATTAGTTAAAACAAATATCGAGCCATCGGCAAGCTTCACCGTTATTATCATATTATCCTGTGTATCAGGGAAATCGGGATGAGTAAAGCATCCTCCCTCGGCATAAATTCTGACAGGTTCTGCATCGGTGAGCCAACAGAAGTAATCGAAGAAGTGGCAAGCTTCTGCGAATATGCGACCACCTCCGATCTTGGGATCCATCGTCCAAGAGTTGCCCCAAATTTCATCCACCGCTCGATAGTTGACCAGGAAGGGGGGCTCTTTTGTGCTTAATAGTTCCTTCGCCTTCAAGCTAAGAGGTGCGAATCTTCGATTGAATCCGACAATGAGGGTGACCTTATGCTTGGCGAGAGCATCCATAACCCTATCGTTCTCCTCAAGGGACAGAGTCATCGGCTTCTCAACTAGGATATTCTTATCAGCCTCAGCCGCCTCGACTACCATTCGACCATGTTCGTTGTGATAGGTAGTTATTACAACTAGATCGACCTCGTCATCATCCAACACCTTTCGATAATCAGTGGTATAATATTTAGTCCTATAAAGATCGTTCACCTTCCTCGCGCGCTCTTCGCTAATATCCACTGCAGCATATATTTCATATTCATCGGAGAGCTTCTGCAAATTGGGAAGGTGCATCCCACAGGCGAAACTTCCACAGCCAACTACGGCGACCTTGATCTTATCCATTTGATATAACCTCCTTATAAGTTAAACTCGATATTTTGCTATCTTCTCCTCATCTAACTCCACTCCTATACCAGACCCTTGAGGAAGCTTGATAACCGTCTCTTCTCGTAGAGCGCCCCTCACGATATCATCCGCTAAGAATTGAGGACCGTTAAGATCGACGGGGGTATCTATTCCGAAAGACGCGTAGAGATGGGCACTGGCGGTTAGACCGAGTCTGGTCTCGGTGAGTCCACTTCCCAAAAGTGCTATCCCAGCACTTCGAGCGATCTCTATACACTGGCGAGCGTGCCACAATCCTCCCATCTTGGAGACCTTTATAACTAATGCCCCTATAGCCTCCAGCTTAATCAACTGGATCAGATCTGAAGGTGAGAATACCGTCTCATCAACCGCTATGGGTAGATCGAGGGAACGAACTAATCTGGCGAGGCCGGTTATATCGTTCGCTGGGATAGGTTGCTCCAGAACATCCACCCCGATATCCTTCATCCTCTCAGCTTGCCTGAGCGTATCTTCCACCGTCCAAGCCTGATTCGCATCAGCCCAAAGATAGCTATCGCCAACAACCTCCTTAACCGCCCTTAGAATATCTAAATCCCGCTGAGGATAGAGCCCGATCTTGACCTTGAAACCCCGATAACCTCGCTCCTTAGCCTCAAGTCCGCTTCTCTGCGCCTCCTCGGGAGTTGACTTGCTGATCATATAGGATAGCTCGATCTCATCCAGCCTCTTAGAGCCAAAATAATCACGAAGGGATATCCCTAACTCCTTGCATACTAAGTCGTGAAGAGCCATATCCACTCCCGACTTAGCGATAGGCTGACCGATATTGAACCCCGGAGCGATCTCCCGATTCATAACTTCGTGGATATCATCTATATCGAAGGCGTCCCTTCCCTTAAGGGCTGGAGATAGATAATTGCTAATAGTAGTGATAACGCTCTCCGCAGTCTCATAGGACCAACGGTGAGATGGCCTAGCCTCTCCCCATCCCTCACCTCCAGTATCGGAGGTGATCTTGATGAGGATATGAGGAGCACCAGCCTGAGGGGATCCCACCGATCCCCTCGATATCTTGAAATCGGTCTTAAAGGGCAAGTTGAGCCTGATAACCTCTATATTCTCGATCTTCACTCGTCATCACCCCTCTCGCAGATAAGCCCGTACAATTCGGGCCTTCGGCATTTCAGGATATCCACCCTCATATTATCTGGCTCGTTATTGGCGATTCTTTCGGGAAGGCAGATCACCCCCGAGGCTAGACGAGGTTCATCCAGGTCCACCACCGCGGTGGCTAATCCCGGTCTATGGCCAGTATCTGCTAGGAGATGACCATCCATATCAGCGATCCTCGCTCGACCTGGGTTCTCTCCTTCGGCATAAGGAGCGTAAGGAGGTGGCTTTATGAAATTAGACTCGACCATATAGACGTTATAATCCATAGCTCTAGCTCGAAATTGTATCTCTAAGCTGAACTCGCTGGGGCCATGGGCTATGGTGGGCCAGAAGATGATCTCCGCTCCCTTCAGAGTCATAATCCTCACTAGCTCAGGAAAGTAGATATCGAAACAGATCATAATCCCTATACAACCAAAATCGGTGGCGAAGACTAATATCTCATCTCCCGGGGTGATATGTCCATCTCTGATCTCCAGAGGAGTGGGATGAACTTTGCGATATTTCCCAATTATCTTTCCCTCACGATCTATCAGAGCCGCGGTATTATAGAGTTTATCATTCTCCCTCTCATGAATAGGGCAGATTATATACATCCTATGTTCCCTTGCCCTCTTTGCAAAACGATCGGTAAGAGGACCGGGGATTGGTTCAGCTAGAGTGGAGGCATCGGCGGAAGGCACCCCCCTTTCGGCGAATGCCTCAGGCAGACAGAGTATATCAACTCTATCCTTCCCCGCCCTATCGACTAGGGAGAGTGCTTGTTCGATATTCTTCTCCTGAGTAGTGGTCTCTCCTCTAGCTGGTATTAAAAATGAAGCAGTGCTTATCTTTACCAAACGGGACATTTCGATCCCTTTTTTCTGATTAGTAATTTAAGTAGCTTCAAAATTTTTTATCCGAGATATTCGGGCTCAAATTTTACTTTCTTTAGCTGGCTTTGCTTTTTTGGCCTTAGCATCCAGATATACAATGATGATCGGGACCAATAGGAATGTAGGCCCGCATAATGAGGGCTTTACAAAAGCTACGATAGTCGCAAGTAAAGCTACCAGTGGCTCAACTAAGATCGCTTTCTTTACTGAAGTGATGATTTGAGGATCAAGATCGGGATCGACCAAACGATGATCTTTGGTGGCATAAGCCCAATTTAAGAAGGAAAAAAACCCGATAAGGAATATATTTAAACTATAAAATGCTTGACTCAGCCAATCGTTAGTGAAAGTCATTCCAAAAGCATTGGAGTAAGGGATAAGCACAATAGACAGAAGATATAAGATATTTATCCACAGATGCTTCTGATCGGTGTATCGCAAATAATGATTTTGTTGATGATTCGAGATCCAGTAGAAAGCCAGAATGATAAAAGTTATGGCGAAAAGACCTACTGTCTGAAATTGCTCAAATAGGAATTTATGCAACTCCACTGGGGATATATCTATACTTTCGGGGAACTCCAAAAATAAGATCATCAAGATCATAGCAAGCGCGAAGATAGCATCAGTAAGCGTCTGAATACGATGTAAGGACATCTTGAGCCCTGAATTATGCGAATTTGAACCTTTCATTACTTTCCTCCTATTAAGCTCTTTTCAAAGTTAAAGAAGCTAAAGACGCGATAACGCTGATAGCAGTAAAGACCTTGAATGCAGTCTGATAGCTCCCACTTATATTACCTACTATATAGCTTCCTAGAAGTAAGGAGGTAGCTACTCCTAAACCATTCCAAGCAAAGATAGTGGCGATTATCAGTGGTCGCTCCGAGGAAGTGCCTAGATCTCCAGCCCAAGCGGTAGTATTCACCGATACTACCGATACTTGGAACCCTAAGAGCGCGCTGGATATAATGAAAGCGGGAAGGCTTCTGAAGTAGGTTAAAGTCAGAGTAGCTATAGCACCTAGAGCAAAGCTAGTAGCAAAGATCTTAGGCCTTCCGAAAGTGTCGGATAGCTTTCCTCCAAAGAGGCTCAGCAACACGCTCATAAAGTAGTAGAAGACAGTTATCTTGTTTATCCATGATATCCCTAGACTATCGGCGATCAGAGTCCCCATTGTGCTATAGATAATGCCATAGCCAAATGAACCGATGAAGAGGAACAGAGACACCAATAATCCACCTCTCTCGAAGATA
Organism: uncultured bacterium; assembly: GCA_964609495.1. Classification (GTDB taxonomy): domain Bacteria; phylum CAZSTA01; class CAZSTA01; order CAZSTA01; family CAZSTA01; genus CAZSTA01. The sequence goes on from CAZSTA010000025.1 coordinate 5,372, forward strand.
AAGCTTTTAAGAAAAGAGAGGCTTACTTTAGCTTTGAGGGGTTGAGTGTAGGGGAGAAGGGAGGAGGTGAACAGAGCGGGGATGCCACTAATTCCTGCTATCAAGAACATCCATCTGACTCCCCATCGGTTCAAGATGAATCCTAAGAGTAGCACTCCCAAAGCTAATCCAGACCCTACGCCGGCGTAGAGAACACCACTCATAATTCCATAATTCTTCTTTTGGGAAAGATCGAGGAGAAGAGAGCTTGCGGCTGTCCAGAATACACCTGCAGCTACCCCCCACATAGCAGAGGTAGCCAGAAGTATAAAGTAGTTCCTGCTATAAGCGAAGATAAGAGGATAAAGGACATAGCCAGTAGCACCAATTATTATACAGAGCTTCAGCCCGATCGATCTTTGCAAGCGAAGGCTGAAGAATCGGGCAGGAATTATTATTATATACACGACGGCTAAAACAAAAGTACTCGCCAGAAGAGGATAGCCTAGGGAATTTTTCAAATAAGGGATCAGGTAGGGCTGGGTAGCTCCAGCCCCTAGAAATAGAAAGAAACCTGTCCCATAGAAGAGCAGAGCCATCTTTATGGTGGAAAATTTCCTGTTTTTAATCTCTATACCTCTAGTGGCAGATTTAAACATAAGTTTCAGTTAATAATGAGAGTAAGCAAGTCTCTACATCCCCCTTGACTATTTACCTGCCAGAGCGGTATCGATCTTTCTGGCAGCCTCGTCTAACACCTCTTGCACAGGCATATTGCCAATGATAGCATTATCCAGTGCTTCTTGCACGGCATTAGTAATTTGGGGATAATGAGGAGATCTCGGACGCGCCCGACCATATTTCACCATCGCTTCAAAAGCTACGGACCAAGGATGCTCATGAACTATAGGGAGTTTCTCAGCTACCGATATACGAGCTCCTGGCGGGCGATATTTAAGAGCGACAGCTCTAGTCCACTCCTCACTAGACAGGAACTCAATAACTTTTATCGCCTCATCCAAATGCTTGGTCTTAGAATAGATGCTCCAGTGCCAACCACCGACTCCGCTGACCCTCTTCCCATCGCTGGGCTTAGGCAAGTGGATCAGATCCCAATTGAAGTTAGGATAACTAGATTTATAACTCGGGATCATATAGGGGCCTAGATGAGACATCGCGATCTTTCCAGCTACGAAAGCACCTTCGGGACCAGCTTGAATACTCCCTGCTTTAGGAACTATCTTATACTTATTAACTAAATCGCTCAGGAACTGGATAGCCTCCACAGCTTCGGGTTGATTTACCGTAGCCTTGGTTCCATCTTCGTTGATGATGGAGCCACCTTTCATCCAGATATACGGAGTTAATATCCACATCGCATACTCGTTACGTCCCAGAACTAGCTCCATCCCATACTGATCTGTTTTTCCATCACCATCGATATCAACCGTTAATTTCTCTCCTCTTTCGACCAGTTCCTCCCACGTATCTGGAGGCTCCAAGCCAGCCTCAGCGAGGATATCACGATTATAGAAGAGGGCATGGCAGTTGGTCTCCTGAGCGATAGCATAGGTCTTACCATCCCATGTCATCTCATCGAGAGCTGGTTCGAAGTAATCGTTTATCAGATCGGCTGGAAGATAATCATCCAAAGGCGTCAACAAACCGCGGTAGGCATAGGCAGCTGAGTTAATCCCATCTACTCCGAAGAGATCTGGAAGCTGACCCGCCGCCGCAGATATGCGAAACTTCTGCTCGTAGTCAGGAACTTGGCTATATTGGAGTTTTATATCAGGATTCTCCGTCTCGAACTTCTTGAATAGCTCCTGAACTACTTGAGCGTATTCATCTCCTGACCTAGCATCGAAATTCCAAGGTCCCCACATAGTAATAGTTGTTGCCCCATAAGTGGATATTACGGAGAAACTAGATATCAAAATCATAATCCCTAAGGTTACAAACAACCTCTCCCTAAATTTCATATTCTACCTCCTTAATTTAAATTTGATGAAAATTTGAAACTTGCTTACTCTTTAGGATTATACTATAGTTATACTGACAAGTCAAGGAAAATTGATCCGAGCATATAAACTTCATATACCTGAAATGTCAAAAATTTTGATTGACAAAAGATAGATAAAGGGTTATAATTAAGATGGATTGAAAAGAGAATATACACCCAGGGGTGCCTGCTAATATCATTGATATGAAAGCAGGCTGAGATCAGACCCTTTGAACCTGATCTGGATAATACCAGCGTAGGGAAGGTTATTAAGATATTTTTTAGCCATAGTCTCCAGATCAGGGAAACTATGGCTTTTATTTTTTGGAGGTGAGATGATATGGCTGAGAAAGGAGAAAAATTTACAGCTTTGGAGATCGTCGAGGTAGGATTGGTTGTGGGGTTAGCTCTACTTTTGAGCGTATTTAAATTTCTGCCTATGCCTCAAGGAGGATCGGTGTCGCTGGAGATGGTTCCTATCTTCTTTATAGCTTCGCGAAGAGGATTAAAAATAGGGATAGTAGCAGGAGCAATATTAGGATTGCTCAAGTTAATAGTCGAACCTTTCATCGTCCATCCCGTTCAATTGATTCTGGACTACCCCTTAGCCTTTGGGCTAATTGGGCTTGCTGGTTTAGCCAAGGGAGGAACATTACCTAAGATATTAGGAGGAATAGCTCTTGGCTCTCTGGGACGATTTATCCCCCATGTGCTATCAGGAGTTGTATTCTTCGCTTCTTATGCTCCTGAGGGGACGAATGTCTGGATATATTCTCTAGGATATAACGCTTCCTACTTAGTTCCCGAGACTATCATTTGCTTGATCCTAGTTCCCATTCTAATTAAAATAATTCCGCCTCTACCGAGATCTAAAGAGGCTGGAGACTAGATTCTCATAGCAGAGAGTAAGGGGGGAAACTATTGAAGGATATCGAAGCAAAGAGAGCAGTGATTATCGCCAATGGGGATATAAAGGATGACGAATTTTATGTAAACCTCATTCGGTCAACTGATATTATTATCTGTGTCGATGGAGGAACCCATAACGCTCTTAAATTAGGGCTTAAGCCAGAGGTGATAATAGGTGATCTAGATTCACTTACCGATGAGCTTCGCGATACTCTTGCAAATTGTGAGTTTATAATACATCCCGATCCAGTTAACAAAGACGAGACAGATCTTGAACTATCTCTAAGATACGCTATAGCTCAGGGATTTTCAGAGATCATAATTTTGGGAGCTTTAGGGAAAAGATTAGATCACACTCTTGCAAACCTTCTCCTGCTGGCGGAAACCGCAAAGAAGGGAATCAAAGCTAAAATGTTAGATGAGAGGCAGGAGATATTTATGATCACCGATTCAGTAGAATTTGAAGGTGAAGTTGGAGATATAGTTTCTCTCCTCCCTCTTACCGAGAAGGTGACAGGAATCTATACCAAGGGATTACAATATAAATTAGAGAATGGAACTCTTCACTTTGGACTCACCCTAGGAGTAAGCAATATTATGACTTCAAGACAAGCTAGTATCAAAATCGGAGATGGTATCCTGCTAGCTGTAAGAGTGTTCAATTGTATATAACATCAAGGATAATCCTTTGAATCCTCCGAGTTTCAGCATAAGCTGGTAAGTTCGGTATCGAGTTGTCTTCATCTCCTACTCTTACCATCCTCGAAGAGAAAATTATCTTTCCAATCTTTTTCGCGCTCCTCGCCCAAAAATATTTTCACATTTTTTAAAAAATTAGTTGCTAAATTGGAAAAAATATGTTATAATATAAATCGAACTTATGTTCGTAGGATTAATCTATACTCAAGGAGAGGTAAATGAACGAAAAGTTAACCGAAAAACAGAGGAAGGTTCTCGAGGCCATTAAGGGATTTTGGAGGGAGTTCAGTATAGCTCCTAGCATTCGGGAGCTATGTAAGATCACTGGCTTAAGCTCTACCTCTACCATTCATGCTCACTTGAAGGCTCTTGAGAAGAAGGGATATATCGATAAATATTCGAATAAACCTCGGGGGATAGCTCTGAAGGATGGCTATAATTTCACAAGGGTGCCCTTAGTAGGAAGGATCGCGGCAGGTGAACCTATAGATGCTGAGGAGAATATCGAGGAATATTATCCTTTCCCCTCGGGACTGCTACCTAGAGAAGACGTATTTATGCTTGAGGTTAAAGGAGAGAGTATGATCGAGGAGGGGATCAAGGAAGGAGATTATGTGATAGCAGTTTGCCAAAATACTGCTGATAATGGTGACATAGTGGTAGCCCTTCTTGATGGTCAGCAGGGTAAGGAAGCAACGGTAAAGCGCTTCTACAAAGATAATGATGCTATACGTCTTCAACCGGCAAATCGAACGATGATGCCGATAATAGCCAGAGATATAGAGATTCAGGGCAAGGTCATCGCGGTCTTTCGCCGTTTTTAAATGGCAATCGAAAACTTTGACTTCAAACTAGGAGACAAAAATCTGTCCCTCTCAAGAGACTAGAGGTAGATCACCTCTCTATCTAATCTCCACCGATATACTTTGTTTCTTTTAGATACTTCGTTTGAAGATCGGTCAAGACCGTAGTCAATATCTTCTCCTCGTCCTGGGCTAAATTCCCCTTCGTCTTCTCCTCCAACATAACTAGGGTATCGATAATATGCTTAGCTTGATCGAGATCCTTATTAGGCTCCTTAGTTTCTGGATCGGGTATCTCTCCTAAAAAGTAGAGGGCTGAAGCTGCCAATCCCACCACGAATTGGGCGAAGTTTACTCCTCCGCTCTGACCAACCTGCTGGAAAGAATTTTTCTTCTCCTCATCACTCATTTATGATCACCTCGCTTGTAGCTATTGAAATACAGGAGGAAATTTAGTATAATATAGATTGAGGATAATTATAATTCGGAGGGGTGTCCAAATGTCAGAGGATAGAGTTGCTGAGGATGAACAAAACAAGATAAATCTAATCTCTTCTTTGCCATATTTTATCGGTTGGATGAGCTATTGGGGAATCATATCAGGAGCGATAGTATTCATAACGCAGAAGGAGAGCAAAGCAAGATTTTATGGCGCTCAAGCGGGTGTTCTGAGCCTGATATGGGGTATATTCTGCCTCATTTGGGGTAAGTCGCAGTATAACTATAGTCCCTTCTCTATCATCTCTCGTGGTTTTTATCCCTTGGTAGCGATCGCAGTGGCAATTTACTTTATCTATCTTGGATGGAAAATATATAAAGGACACCAAGTTCAAATATCTTATATAAGCGATATAGCCTATAGATTACTTAAAAATCTATGAGGCTATTTAATATTGAACTCACTTTTAAGCCTATCTAAGATAGCGGAAAGGCGACGGATTAGGATCTCGGGTTCCACAATAACTAGATAACTACCTTTCCTCGTTTTAGCAAAGATCCTCAGTGGTTCGATCGACAGTAACTCTAATATCTCTTCCACCTCATTTACCCTATATGCTCCTGCCTCGAATTCAACCCCTAACTCTTGAACTAATTTCTCCACAGTTGTCTGCCCTTGTTGAGCGAATATATCTCGGCTCCTCTTCAGAATAAGCGAAAGCAATTTAACCTTACGATCGATGTTAGCTTTTTTCCTAAGTAGATTATCTACCTCCGAATCAACATTCCCTGGTTTGATAAACAATCTCTTAAGATCTAATAGAGAGAAGGATATATCCTCATGAGCCTTTATGATCCTAAGCAACCCCTCGGTTCTCAGAAGTGATACCTTCGCCTCATAAGCTTTATCAGCGAGCTTCTGTCCCTCGAATTGAGAGCTTACGAGTGCTGAAAATTCTGCTTTTTCCGTTTCCACGGCCCTCTTTAATTTATCCCAATGTTCATAATCGGTTAAGGACATACTCTCGGGAACAACCTCGGCATCAACGAGGACTCGATATTCTACCGCTGGTGAAGGTGAGGTCAATATTAGCATTTTGCGACCTTCGAAGTTTTTGATCTCAACATCAAAACCAAGAAAGGAGAAACCATTCTTCAATGATCCTTTAAATTGCTCTGCTTCCTCGACCTCAAATTGAGATAAGGATAGGTCTTGATACACCTTTTGAGCTGAGTAGCTCTTATCCCTTAAGAGCCAAGTATTATCTTCTCCCTGGATAAAGATTTCATTGCTCTTTAAGATGCTCTCGATCAGAGGCTTCAAATCCTCCTTAGTTTCCTCACTATCTCTACTTATATTTTCTGTCATTTCCTCCAATCCGATCGGCTTACCACTTGATTTTAGGAGGTTCTTCAAAGGGGTTAGAAGATTGTCCTTCTTCTTAAATTCTTTCTTAGGTTCAATACTAATCTGATATCTTTTGAGCTCGTAATCAATTATACTCAAGTAGATAACATCATTTGCTTCCAAGTTAGTCTTGGTATAAAAATCTTTTAAACCATATATATACCCCCTATGATTATCAACTACTACCGTGAATTCGTTGTCCTCATCATCTATAAGGGTAATAGGCACTCTAGCTGGTTCTTTGGGAAAGAAGGGGCGGAGATATTTAGCTAAATATATAAATCCATTCCGCGAACATAAACTTGTTAAGGTATATTTTAAGGTCTCTCCCGCATAGAGCCACTTGGTTAATCCCCATACCCCCTTATCCACACTTAAGAATCGCTTATCCCCACTTAAAGCGATATTCACCGCCTGATATGGATTCTCCCCTATAAAGGGACGTATCTTTAAAAGTTCCTCGGTTATTTCCTTATAGGCTAGAGGCTTTCCTCTTCTCCTCAATATCTCATAAGCCAAATCCACCAATGATCCATCTCGATCTAGGGGGATATATTCATCGCCTCTATCCTGTCGGTTTAAATCATCTTCAAGAGTCACTTTACTCACACTCCTCTTTAGTCCGCGGATAGCTGGGAAATCCCTAATCTCTTCTCCAGAGTTTGACGCATAATAGAGAGTGGGGCTTCCCTTCCCGTCCAGATTTTTAAGGCTAACGCTCCTTGAAGAACAAGCATACCTAGTCCCTCCAAGGTTCTAGCCCCGTTCTCCTTAGCTTCTCTAAGAAGTTGAGTCTGACGGGGGTTATAGACTAAATCACATACTATGAGATCTTCATTAAGCCATTCAGTTTCTATAAGTCTCTTCACTGGGTAGGATATCATACCTACAGGAGTCGCATTTATTAATATATCAGCGCTCAATATCGCATCCTTCAGCTCAGATATGGATAAAGCTTCTGTCGAACAGCCCTTGATATTATCCTCGATATATCTCGCTAAATCCTTGGCCTTCTCCTCGGTCCTATTAGCGATAGCTACTTTACTTGCTCCCTCCAAAGCCGACTGAATTGCAACCGCCCGAGCTACCCCTCCTGCTCCCACAATTAGGATGCTCTTCCCTTCGGGAATGACACCTAGCTCTTCTTCAAGAGAGGAAATAAATCCCTTTCCATCCGTATTATATCCTACAAGCCTCTTGTCCACCCGTTTAATAGTGTTTACCGCTCCAATCAGCTCCGCTTCCTGACTTACCTCATCTAGATACGGGATTACCGTTTGTTTATGAGGAATAGTAATATTTACCCCTTCTATCCCCAAAGCAACTATAGATCTTACCGCCTCCTCTAGGTTATCGGGATGAACTAAGAAGGGGAGATATAAATAATTTAATTTTAGATGAGAGAAAGCCGCGTTATGCATGGCCGGCGATAAACTATGCTCTACAGGGTATCCGAAGACCCCGGTTAACTTAGTATTACTATTGATAGTTATCATTATATTTCCTAGGCTCCAGAAGTAGTGCCTCCCTCTCCAGTAAATCTAGGAAAGCTTCCACTATGTAAGGATCGAATTGGTTGCCAGCCCCCTGTCGAAGTTCATAGATTATATCCTCTCTATTCATAGCCTTTCGATATGGAGTGTCAAACGCCATCGCATCATAAGAGCTAGCGACAGCGATGATGCGTGCTCCCAAAGGTATATCTTCTCCTACGAGTCCATCTGGATAACCATACCCATCGTATCGCTCGTGATGGCTTCTAACCAACGGAACGAAGTTTCGCAAAAGCTCTATGGGAGCTAGGATCTTCTCTCCGATAACTGGATGTTCTTTGATTAATTTATACTCATCTCTGGTCAATTTAGCTGGTTTCCCCAGGATCAGCTCGCTTATTCCGATCTTGCCTATATCATGAAGAGAAGCCCCAATACGAACAGCTTCCACCTGCTCAGGAAGAAGCTCCATCTCCACGGCAATGCTCGCGGCATATTGGCTGGTGCGTTTACAGTGTTGAGCGGTGAGGTAGTCTTTTACCTCCATAGCGATGATGAAGGAATCCGCGATCTTCAAGCATAGGTTATGGAACTCCATATCACTGGCTATCTTGCTACCTATACTCTTTATCGTCTCCATTTTTAGCCTCCAAATCGCCTCTTGATGTCTTGTAAATTACTTCGCCAGTTCTCAATATTTCATCTATAATAGAATTTTATCAGGTAATCTTACCTTCGGTGCCTAAAAATCTCCCCATCTCCTCCAAAAATTTCTCCGCATTCTCGACATGTAAGGCGGCCTCCTCCTTGCTTATCTCAACAGATACCTCATAATCAGCTATCTGTCTGTATTTAAAGGCCTCTGTTAGCATCTTACTATACCTTCCGTCTATAAGGCCAGGCTTTACGAAGTGATGTCCGAAGTTCGATATGACTCCAGAATGCTTTGAAACCTCGATCTGTTTACTCAGTAGTATAGCCTTAGCCGCATAGAACATAGAATAGTAAGCCCTTGAAACTGCTCCGGCATATGACTCGTTCTCGAAGAGAAGATGAGCGTCTCTTATCGCTCCTTCGCTCCTCTCAAGATACATCTCAATCTCTTTTTCCCAATAGCTACTCCACAAATCGATCCCTTCCCTCTGAGTATTCCTGATAAAGGAGGTATTTAGGTGACAATATTTCTCCTCGCTCATCACCAAGATAGAGTTCAAAGTTTGGAAGTCATATTTTTCTGATATCTCATAGTCTGTATCGTTTATTTCCCTTATCAACTGGGGATCAGCCTCATCTACTACAATGAGTAAATCTGTATCCGATTCCTCATCATAATCTCCTCTAGCTTTAGACCCAAAGAGCCTAATGAGTTTTATTCTGCCCGGAAATCTCTTTAGTAAACTCTCCTTAAGCTCGTTTAATATGTTCTCTTCCAATTCTGGTAAAGCCCTTAGCTTCATAGAACTCACCTTGAGGCTACTCTCTCCCTATCTTTAGCCTCAGTTATCAAATTGCTCCACTTCCCGCATCTATCTCCCCAACGGGCGATAACCTGACCCTCCATCCTTATCTCAACTACTTCGCACCTATTAGGACATCCGTCGCACTCGAAACTGGAGGCTCTATACTCCAGTTCAGCGGCTCTGAATCCTCTGAAGTCGGTCTCCTCTGAAGTGAGGAACATCTTCTCCTTAGCTAATATCGCCGCTCCGATCGCTCCCATAACGTCGAAATGAAGAGGAACAATTATTTCAGCCTCTAAAGTTTGCTCAAAAGCAGATCTGATGCCCTTATTCGCGGCTACGCCCCCTTGAAACACTATAGGAGGCTGAATCTCCTTACCCTTGGCTACATTATTCAGGTAATTTCTAACTAAAGCCTCACACAGCCCCCTTATTATATCCTCTTTAGAGTGCCCCATCTGTTGCTTATGGATCATATCAGATTCGGCGAAAACTGTGCAACGACCAGCGATTCTCACGGAGGCTTTAGAACGCAAAGCCATATCTCCAAATTTCTCTATAGGAATACCTAATCTAGCCGCTTGATGATCTAAAAAAGAGCCTGTGCCAGCCGCACAGACAGTATTCATAGCGAAGTCGATCGCTACTCCATATCTTAAGATTATTATCTTGGAATCCTGTCCCCCGATCTCCAATACGGTTCTGACATCAGGGACGAAATGAGAGGAGGCCACGGCATGGGCGGTGATCTCGTTCTTTACCACATCAGCGCCGACTATCACTCCTGCTAAGTGTCTAGCGCTACCAGTAGTTCCGACTCCTCGAACAATTATATCGTCTGATATCCTCTTCCCCAGTTCTCCCAACCCATTTTGCACCGCTTGGATGGGTTGACCACCGGTGCGGATATATAAGGTCTCCAAGACGTTAACCTCATCATCTATCAGCGCCAAGTTGGTGCTTACAGACCCCACATCTACTCCCAGATAAGTATTCATATAAATCTCCAGCTTCTCCTTTCAGCTTCTTCTCACCAGCATATCCACAAAGGCTTCTAGGCGAGTCATAACTCCTGCATCTCCCGTATGCTCATCGATAATTAGCGACATACAGGGCATATTGCCCATTCGCTTAGCATCTCTTGTTATCAGCTCGCTCACCATCGAATCTGGACCACAGCCAAAAGATTCTACCATAATGATCCCATCTACACTTCTAGTTTCCAAGAAGTGATAGGCCGCTCCTATCGTCTCCTTCCCAGAGGTCCAAAACATCGCTTGGGGAAGTTTATTTGCTTCCTCCTCGATCACCTCTGGAGATAACATCTCGGTCATTAGTACCTCAACCCCCATCTCCCTTAACTTCTTTACCAGATTCATAGTGATAAAAGAATCGTCTATCAAATAGGAATGACCAAGAAGAGCTATCTTCAATCGATTTGGTCTTCTCTCTCTTATAGTTTGGGGAATAGCTGATGATCCCTTCTCCATAACCTTTATGGCCTCTAGAGGAGTCAAGCCAGTCCTGATTATATCTCGAAAGCGAAGATACTCCTTCCAAGCAGTTCGATAGCTCAGGAGTATCTTAAAGATATTGCCGGTAAATAATTTCCCAGCTTGCACGATCGGTTGGTAGAGAGCAAATATTCTATCGTGTAAATTGATATAACTATCGATTATAGGAGGTAAATCGGAAAATGAACCCCTTATCATATCGGTTACTCCGATTATCTTGGGGCAGGTATAAGCTCCCTTCTCCACACTCTTCAGGCGGGGTAGGAATAAGAAATCAACCTTGTCCGCTAACTCCAAAACATGGCCATGATAAGTCTTGACTGGCAGACAAGCCTCATCGACTGCCTTCTTCAAACCATTCTCCAATATCCTTTTATTAGTTACACCTGAGGTAACAACTTTAGCTCCTAACCCCTCGAAGAAAGTCTTCCACAGAGGATAGTATCTATAATAGAATAGGCCTTGGGGGATACCGACCTTCAACATAACCACATCTCCTTTCGCTTTATATGAGAGTTAATTGGTTCACGATCTTTGGGATCGGTCAACCTCCCAGCCTCATAATCGCCCATTATTACAACCTCCAGCTTATCTTTCTTTGAGAATCCCTGCTCTATACTTATCAGAATGGAAACTCTCAATAGCATTTGTAATCTATTATACCACAGCTAGTTAATAGAGTCAAGATCAGGTAAAAAAAGGTCAAACTAATGGATACTCTTCCAAAGTTTGACCTCAATACTACTAACCCCTATGGAGCCGACGACCAGACTCGAACTGGTGACCTGCTCATTACGAGTGAGCTGCTCTACCTGCTGAGCTACGTCGGCGGAGATAGGACCATGGAATACTTCTCATAAATGGTGCCGAGGCCCAGAGTCGGACTGGGGACACGTGGATTTTCAGTCCACTGCTCTACCACCTGAGCTACCTCGGCACATCCACCATAGATATTTTATAAAAAACCGGCGTGAAAACCCCCACCCTTGTGGTAGGGGTGGTTGACTGAGCCTTATCCTGTTGGCTTTATTATAACATATATCTTCCTGAGAGTCAATAGGAAATTACAGGGGAAGCATAAAAAAATCGGGGACGATGTTATCTGTCATTGATTCGTTTCAAACCACCACTACTTTTCTCAGTATTTCGTGCTTAAGTACATTCCCAGCTATTGATCTTGGCGAAACACCATTAATCGCTGCTCTCGCTGCGGCAGCCCCACTAGCTTCCCCAATTCCAGAGACCACAGGCATTATTCGTAATGAGGCATGAGCCTCATGGGTTGAACTAATACATCTGGAGCCTATTAAAAGATTATCCACACCTTTGGGGATAAGACATCGGTATGGTATTTCATAATAATCACCAGCGGGGATATATTTAATAACGGTTCCAGTCCCGGCTGGATTATGAATATCAATAGGATAATTGCTTCTGGCAATACCATCGTCAAATTTCCGTGCGGAAAGGATATCTTCTTCAGTAAGGATGTATTCGCCTATTACCCTTCGTGTTTCCCGCACCCCAATTTGACTAGCCATCTTAATCAGATAAGCATCCGCGAAACGAGGCGAGTTTCTCTTGAAAAGCTTGAATAATTCTAGGGTTTGTCTCCTCCCCTCAATTTCAGCCTCCGTAAGCTCAAAAACATCTATACCGCTCTTCCCTACGATTCTAGTCGTATTGAAATGGTAAACATCGGGAGCAAGGGTAGAAAAGACCAGGATATCCTCTCGAGGTTGTTCGACCTCCCCTGATGCTTTGGCTTTCAAAAGTATCTCGGTTAATTCTTCGGACAGCTCACGAGCTCCTGGGGCCCCCGAAATGCCACCAACGCGAAAACATAAGGTCATAGGCTGACACAGTCCATCTTCCGAACGACCAATCTCTATCTCTGCTCCTGCTCTCGCCGCAACATCACCATCACCCGTAGAATCGATGAATATTTTGGCTTCCAAGGATATTCTCCCAGATTTCCCCTCTGTATGAATAGCGTCTATAGACCCTTTAGAACATTCAAGACCAACGAATATTGAATGGAAAAGAACATCTACCCCATTTTCCCCCATCATCCTGTCGAGAACAACTTTCATCACCTCATCATCAAAAGTATGTCGGTCTTGACAAAGCCCGCCTTCTTCCTCCAAGCGCTCAATCAATTCATTAAAGACTTCAGTTGTAAGGTTTTGATTCCCAAGCCTATAAGGCATAAACGGATTAACTAGTCCGGCGGTTGCCATACCTCCTAAAAACCCATATCTTTCCACAAGCAAAGTGGAGGCTCCACGTCTTGCCGCAGCGACCGCGGCTGATATTCCACCAGGTCCCCCACCGATGACAATAACGTCATATCTCTTTTCCATTATTATAATTTTCCCCCTTCATGAATCAATTACCACTCGCTTTTTCATCTTCTCCCCCAAAAGTTTCCTCAATCCAACCTCTGATTTCATCCCTTACGCGCCTAAAAACGATCAGCTTTTCATCATCCCTTCCCCTAAACTTAGAGGGATCCTCAAAATCTTTATGAAGATATTTCTTCCCTCCCGGAAAGAAAGGGCAAGTCTCTTTAGCATAGTCACAGACCGTAACCACATAATCAATCTTCATCTTAAGAAATTCCTTCACGCTCTTTGAACGATGCGCTGAGATATCGATACCGATTTCGGCCATTGCCTTAATAGCGAAAGGGTTCACGCTCGAAGGTTCTATCCCAGCACTATACACCTCATAACAATCACCATAAAAAGCTCTCAGCAATCCTTCTGCCATCTGAGACCGAGATGAATTACGAGTACAAATAAATAAGACTCTTTTCTTTTCACTGACTTGTTTCATTCTATCATTCTTTGTAGTAGCTTATAACGTTCCTGCTGTTTAGAGAGTAACCGAATGTCATTTAGGTGGAGCGGAGCGAAGTTGCCAATGTCGTGCTATAGGAAGTTGGGACGTGCTTACACTGTATGCCCGCCGCCAACGTAGAGTAATTGTCCGGTGAGCCAGCGCGCCTGCTCCGAGGCCAAAAAGACGATCACGTCTGCCACATCTTCGGGCTGACCCAATCGCCCCAGCGGGATCGAGGGTAGCTCTTGTTCCTCCAACTCCGGCGAGATATAGCCAGTTTGGATTGGTCCTGGTGAGACGATGTTGACTGTGATCCCAAACTTCCCCAATTCCTTGGCTGCACTACGGCTGAGAGATTCTAATGCGAATTTGCTAGCGCCATAGAATATTTCTCCGGGGAAACAATACGCCCCGTCAGTACTAACATTGATGATCCGACCCCAACGCGCGCCACGCTCAACATATCGGCGCACATACTCAGCCATCATCAGAGCAGAAGCACGGCTGTTCACCGCGAAATGCCGATCGTGGCTCTCTGGTGTGATTAGGGTGGGGCGACTCCACCGCCCAGCCAGACGATCCTGATCTTCTATTCCCGGCGGGAGAAAGGTATCAGGCTCCCAATGCGCTGCATTGTTGACGAGAACGTCCACAGGGCCGAACGCTTCTTCGGCACGATCGAAGAGGCTTGGAATTGTGGCAGGATCGGCGAGGTCTGCTTCCCAAGTCTCAGCTTGTCCCCCGTGGTCGTGGATAGCTTGGACGACCTCGTCGGCGGACAAGGCTTGCCTAGCCCGATAGAACGCCATGCCATAGTTGCTTATCTTATCTGCTTCGATCTTTTTACCATTGAGGGTCTCCATTGGCAGACGGAGATAGTTAATGAACACCGCCGCACCCTCCGCAGCGAGGGCTTTAGCCGTGGCAGCGCCGATGCCATGGTTGGCGCCCGTCACCAGGGCGACCTTACCTTTCAATCCAGTATCAATCATAGCTTATGCTCCTTTTGTAAGAGAGTGAATCGCTACTTTGCCCACTACAAAACGATCATCGTCCTATTGCTTTCGAGACTAAGTATAGTGTAAATATGTGAAATTGTCAAGGGTTTTTGGGCAAATAAGACCCCTAGCCTTTTAGGCTAAGGGTCTTCAAGTCATATTCTATAAAGCAAATACAATATTATTCCCTATAGGGTGGGATGTTGCTGGAACCTGCGCCTAATATGAACCGGATTATAGACATAAGACCGATCTTAATTCGGAAAGCATACATATTCCTTGCTGCTCTTCGCGGGAGTAAGCTATTATAGAATCTCGGGACAGCTTTTAAAATCTTTCTGGCTATTTCCTCCAACGAATGTTCGATAATGACAAAGGGGATTAGGCAAGTCACCACGCCTATAGTTATTAACGCCTCGATATATCTTAACTTTATATACTCCCTGCTTTTTTGATCGGTTAAACAGGTGTGGATAAGGATGCCAAACACCAATATCTGACCAAAGAGGAAATAGGAGAAAAAAGTTAGAGATAATATAAGTATAATGGATGGTAACGTATCCATAGCCGAACTCCTTATCTTCGAGAATCGCTACTCGAAGAAAATAAAGCTTCATATTAATAAGTGCCCCTTTCCAATTTAGTTGATAAGGAAAATATATTCTAGGAGAGAGCTTAAAGTGTATCGTCTATAAGTCGGGCTATAACTAATTCTATTAACTTAACCATAGGATTAAGGAGCACTACATTAATAATAGTCGCTATTTTAAATGACTATTATCCATAATATAAGGAGTCTAGCTATTATATTCTAGCAATCTTCCCACTCGCTCTAAATAGCTTTCCCTCACCTCTCTTCCTAACTCGAAGGAGATTTGAGGAGTTAGATAATAAAGGTAAACCAGTGGTTCTTCTCCTAATATATCCTTCACAGCTCTAGCGTATAATCCCAGTTGCACCGCGTATATTCGGGAATATTCTCTCACTTGTTCAGCGGTGATATCATCCGTCTTAAAATCGACTATTACCCACTTCCCCTCTCTATTTTTATATAAAATATCTATTATGCCATTTATGATCTTTCCTCTCCATAGATAATTGAAGGGCAATTCCCTGCGCCTTATCTCAGCCTCGTTTATCTCATGATACATATCGCTCTTCTGAAAATCAATTAACATTGAAGTAGCTTTCTCAATTATAGATCTTTTATCGTTCTCATCTCTTATTCCCTCTTTAAGGGAATGTTTTTCGATAAAGTCCTCAAATCCTTCCTCCCCTGGAAATATCCAATATTCCAGGCTACTATGAACGATAGTCCCTAATTTCATTTTCAGTTCATCTCGATCCTTCTCTTTATCAGACTTAGTTGAGATAGGACTCTTTATTAGGTTTCTAAGGGAGGTCGGAGAATAAAAGATCCTCGCCGATCGAATAGAAGAAGATGGCGAAAAGGCTGTCAATGATGGGATCACTGCTTGGGGAAGATCTTGAGATAATTCCGCTGGCTCACCTTCAATAACACATTCCCTATCCCACAAGCTCGATTCATCCGATAGAGGACTTTCCTCTGAAATTACCTCATAATGCTTGATATATATTTTTCCCCAGGGGAAGGATATATCTCCCTCTCCATTATGATCAATATTCAGCGCCCCTAAAATCTGGCTCAGCCAATCGTCCTTACCTCCTGTCTTCCCGCTTATTATTAGATAATCCCTTGCTCTGGTTAAAGCTACATAGAGAAGGCGGTTGGTCTCAGCTCTATCCATCTCCTCCTCTCTAGCCTCGGCGATAAGGTAAGCGGTCGTCTTGACCAATCTCCCCTCTTCTCGATCTAACCTCTTAGCCGCTATTCCATAATCGCGGATTGCCAAGATAGGAGCAAGGGACTTACTCCCCTGCGATATAGCGGTAGGGAGTATTACGATAGGGAACTCCAACCCTTTAGCCTTATGAATGCTCATCAATCTGACGGCATTATCAACCTCGATCGTCGCTTCTCCTTCCCTATCATCCATCTGAGATAGAGTCTCCACGTAAGTGATAAACTCACTCAGGATAACCTCTTTTGTGCTTTTCGCTAACTCCAATAGCTTCTCAACATTTCCCCTCCTCCTCGGACCATCGAATAATCCAGTTAAAACTGCCGAATATCCGGTCTCCTCCATCGCCTTTAGCAATAGCTCGAAGATGCTTACCTTACCAGCCACTCTCGACAAACGTCGCAAAACCTCCTCAGCTAATTTCGCTTTTCCCCTTTCCTCCTCCGATAGTCCGTCTAAATTATCTCTAATGGCATCCCAGAAGTGATATCCATTCTTACGCAGGATGTATAAACTCTCATCGCTTAGGGAGAAGAGAGGAGAACGTAATATTCCCGCGAGGGATAGATCATCATAGGGATTGTTTAACACCCTCAGGAGATTCAAGATATCCTTCACCTCCTGATGCTCGTAGAAGCCCCTTCCCGAAATAGTTACGAAGGGGATCCCCTCATCCTTTAATGCCTCCTCATAAAGCGGGAAATCGGTTGTTACCTTGAAGAGCATCGCTATATCGTTATATCGGGCCTCTCGCCATCGGGCATTATCCTCGACTTTGATCCTCTCTATCTCTACAAGCTCCCTAACTCTACGCGCTAAAGCTCTAGCCTCGGCTTTCCTGATCTCCTCAACCTTGCTCTTATTCCCCTCCTCATCGACTTCGTGGATCAAATGAAGTTCTACACATCTCTCTGGAGTTCTCTTCTGACGATAGGCAGAGAGTGATTGAAACTCCGCCTCAAAGGGATATGGCTTTCTACCCTCGATCTTGAATATTTGGGCGAAGATATGATTGAAGAAGTCCAACAATCTCTTCTGAGATCTAAAGGAGGTATTTAGATTTATCTCGGGTGCTCCTTTCCTCCTCAGCTCTTCTTTTACTTCTTTGAATACTGTAACATCCGCTCCTCGAAACCTGTATATCGATTGTTTATCGTCCCCTACCACGAAGAGCCGTCCCTGCTCTTCTCCCATTTCGGTGAGAAGATAGACTATATCCTTTTGAAGCTCGTTGACATCTTGAAATTCATCCACCATTATCGTCTTTATTTCATCCCTGTAGCGTTTCAATACCTCTGGATATTCTTTCAACATTCTATAAGCCGATATTTGAAGATCAGCGAAGTCCAAATAATTAGCTTCATCCTTATAAGCTGAGAATCTATCACAAACTTTTCTGTAAAGTCTCTCCCAAAAAGGAAGCAGGTGAGCAACATATTTATCACCTTCATCTATCTCTCTTGATAATATATCACTTTTATCCTCATATAATTCTCTGATCGTTCTCAAAGCCTCTTTGATTCTACTTAGATTGTCTTTACTTCCCCAGTTCTTAGCACTTCCTCCGCTAAGATTCATATTGTTTAAGAACTCGCTCAATGATTTAATGAAGGAGGTTTTATCTTTGTTTAATCCATTCAGAATATCTATTAATGACCGTCTGACAATCTCCATCCTATCAACAGGGTCTAATGCTCTATTATTCCTTATGAATTCCACACGATCCTGAATGGAAGGATCGTTGAGAAGTTCGGCAAGTTTCTTATTTTTTAGTTCCTCAAGCTCTTGTTGCCACCTTTGTAAGATCCTGGAGATGC
Source organism: uncultured bacterium (assembly GCA_964609495.1). GTDB lineage: Bacteria > CAZSTA01 > CAZSTA01 > CAZSTA01 > CAZSTA01 > CAZSTA01. The sequence continues at coordinate 23,559 of CAZSTA010000025.1, forward strand.
CATCTGGATTATTTAATTGGTAGCAGGAGAATATTTCGTCGATCTCGTATCTATTATTCACGAAATAATATAGTATATCCCTCACCCTTTTTACCCCATATTCACGCAAAAGTTTTAATTCCTTATCCTCAAACTTCGCCTCGGATAGAACCTCTTCTATAACATCTCCCAATAATATATCCGCATCCACTTCCTCGATTATATCGAAGCGAGGATCTACCCTAGCTTCGGCTGGATTAGCCCTTAACAAGCTTTCGCAGAAGGAGTGGATAGTGCTTATTCTAGCTCCATCTAAGCGCTCCTGGTAATAACGCCATTTTTTATATTCGTTCTCTTCAGCCTTCCCATCTTCTTCATTTATCATCTGGCGGATTCTATTCCTCATCTCTCTTGCGGCTTTCTCGGTGAAGGTTATAGCCACTAATTGCCTCATATCCCAATCCTTAGTCTTCAATAAGTGCATATAGCGATCGACTAGAACCCTGGTCTTTCCAGAGCCAGCACCAGCGGATACAGCTAGGCTGAATCCCTCAGTAGTTATAGCTTTTTCCTGCTCAGAAGTAAGCTCACCCATCAATCTTCTCCCTCTTCTGCTTTCTCCGAAGTATAGCGATTCTTACGACAAATGGAGAGGAACTCGCAATATATAGGACATTTCTCATTGGGACGGATCGGAAATCTTCCCTCCCTTACCCCCTCGATGTAATTATATATATGTTCCTCAGCTTTTTTCAATAGATCACTCCTTTTAGAATCTCTCTTTAATCGTCCACTCCTCGATCGATCCTTGAGATGAAGGAAGTAAGCCTGCTCGACCTTGACTTCTGGGCAGATCGCTTTCTCAACTGCCCAGATATATATGGGCAATTGGAAGTTCCTACCCTTCTCGATCTCTTTAGTTGTGATATGAGTAGCTCCAGTCTTATAGTCGATAACTCTGCAACTGTTTCCATCAGCACTTAGATCGATACGATCTATATAACCTCTTATCAGCACCTTTCCTCTTTCTCCCCTAAGCTCTAAGCAAGGCTTACCCTCAAACCCAAATGATTCCTCCAACATATAGGGGATATATTCTTCCTTATCTTTATCGTTGCTCTCAGCTTCCCTCTCCAGAAATCTCTCCAATCTAAGGAGGAGTTCTTCCCTTTCCTGAAACCACAGAGGAGTCGCTGGGAAGCCATATCTTCGAGGCGCCTCATCTAATACGGCATTTGCCACCTCGCCTAGAATCTCCTTGACCTGAGATAGATTATCGCTCCCGATCCTTATTCCCTCCTCTATGAAGCAGAGATAAGTCTCCTTTAAGATCTGATGGTTTAGAGAGCCGATCTGAAGAACATCGATCCCTTCTTCTGGTTCCTCTAGCGATTCTAATCCGAGCAACCTATGAGCGAAGAATCTAAAGGGACAAGAGCCATATCGATTCAAAGAAGAGACGCTCCAATGGTATCCCTCTCCGAAACGCCTTTTTAATTCCTCCTTTAACTTCTCCTCCTCAAATATTCCCTCATAGATGTTGTTCATCCTCCTCGACTCTCTCACAATCTCGATCTTCCTTCCCCGAATAACAGTTCGCCAAGGAGGGTAGAAGAGCAATCCATTATAGAAAGGCCATATCCCCTCTCTATTATCACTCATCCCCTCTGCCACAGATACGCTCAATTCATTCGGAGAGCCAGAATCATCGGGAATAGGAACACTGCCCAACCTATAGTGATTCCTATGATTTATCTCCAAATGCTTCTCTACCTCCTCAAGATAAGGGGAAGGAGGGAGATCATTCCCTTCCTCATCCAGATAGAAGCGAGAGAGATATAGTCGCTTACGCCCTCTGGTTATGGCTTCATAGAAGATAGAATTTTCGACAGATGCCAGTTTCATCTCCAGATTCAAACCTTCCTCGATCAGTTCCTCTCGCTCCTTATCGCTATAGATAACATCCTCTTGCAAAGTCTTGGGGAACTCCCCTTCAGCTAGTCCCAATAGAAAGACATAAGAATAGGGAAGACCTCTAGCTTGATATACATCTTGGATGATAACTTTTCCCTCTCTTAATTCATTCACCTGATACTCAGAGGAGCTTATATTAGCTTTTAACTCATCTAAAAACTCCTGATATGATACTTGCCTGGGGTCGATCAGTTCGGAAGCCCTCACCATACTATCTATAATAGACTTGAAAGCCTCAAAGGCCGCTAAGTCGCGTTTATATAATCTGCTCTCCTCGATATCGAGGGATTGAGGGAGGGATGATCTTCTATTCCCAAGAGATAATTGCTCCCTGACCTTCAAGCTATACTCCCCTAATATCTGCATTATGAAGGAATTGAACTCCGCATAACTATCGCTTTCACGGGAATCAGGAGTTACAAAATCGAAGAATCTTTCCAAGATACCTTTAAGTCGTGCCACTTCCTCAATATAATCCGCTTTGCCTTCTTCCTCATCATCTTCCTTCCCAAGAGATGATCCCGCCTCAGCCAGCTCCTCCAATATCCTAAGCCAATTCTCCCTCCCCTTGATTATGCCCTGCTCTCGAGAGATTTTGTCCAGAAGGTAAATATCATTTTCTCCAAATCCGAAATCGCTCAAGTCGAAATAGGGAGAATGAAGTATCTCCAATATCCATCGCCGGGGAAACTCCTCTTCGGATAAAGATAGAAGTAGAAGAAGCTTCTTTATCAGAGGGTTATCATTTAAAAGCTTCCTCTTGGATATGTATATAGGTAGCTTATATTCCAAAGCTATATTCTCCAGAAGATCAACATAGCCCTCTAACTCCCTACTTATTATAGCTATTTCCTCAGGAGGTATTCCTTCCAACAGAAGCTTTTTCATCTCTCGAAGTGCCTCCTTCACCTCTCGATACCGATTGGGGGCTTCCAATATATATACGCTATCTCCAGCTTTACACTTATCATCTCTATCGCTGAGTTCAAACAATCTAGCCTCCAAGTGAGCTAAAGCTGGATGTTGATTATTGGAACGAGAGGAGAGAGGAACAACTTGGGGAGGAGATAATTCTAATTCGCTTATAATATCTTTATAAGTGCGATTAAAACGACTATGAGCCAGACGATCCCCATCATAAGTGAGGGTTATCATAGTATCTTTGGCTCGTTCACTTAAGAGCTTGAGTAGATATAATTGATTAGGATTAAACTGATCGAAGCCATCGACCGCTAACAAAGTTAGATCGGAATATATATCCTCTCTCTCCTCCAATGATTGAATCGCTAACCACCCTTTACCCTCCCGATCCACCAATCCTTTTTCGATCAGGAATTGCTGATATAACTCATAGATCGAAGCTAGCTCCCTATCCTTCTCTCTCCTTCTAAGGGCAACCTCCTTGAACCTCTCCGGAAAAACTCGACCTTGCTTTAACTCTAAGATAAAGCTGGAGAGAGCTCCGATAAAGCCAGGTTTATGAGCAATGCTACCATAATATTTGAGTTTATCATCCCTCTTCAATCTGCTCAATATAGTGTGCAAGAGCCTATATCTAGAGGCATTCTCTAAGCTTTGCTGGATGATACCGGCTTTCTCAAGAATGTCTTCGTAAACTGCATCGAATAATCGCAATTCTAAACCTATAATTCCTGTTAAATTATCACTAAGTAAACGTTTAAGAAAGGATTGTCTCTGGAGATGAGAGGGGAGGATAACTAATATTCGAGCTAAGGGATCTTGGGAAGCTCTTCGCTTTATCTCACTTATTATCAGAGATGTCTTTCCAGAAGCAGCAGGAGCAATATAAAGAATCTGGGACAAATTAAACCTCCTTTCTCCCCCAAACCAGGGATTTAAAATGTAATGCCCCTTAAACATTTGGTCAAGTTAATAGAATTAGTTCTAATCTGACTTATAGACTTTAAGTTCTTTCATAGAACACATTTCCCTTACCAACCAAATTGGAAAGAGGCATTACCCTCGGCATAGCCGTGGGATATTAAGTTAACAGTCAATTCGGATATTCAAATACCCACCCTTCCCTACCTAAATCGGGAGGAGGAATAACAGATATAACTTCTGTTTTGATAGCTTACACATCGGGAGCAGGAGGGACGGTAGCTTTGATCTCCTCCTTCGCTTTTCCTACTCAGGAACTTTAGGGATGATAGCTTTGATCTCCTCCTTTGCCTTCTCTATCTCAGTCGTCACCACTCCCATCAACTCCTCCTTGAAAGCCTCCAGATCAGGAGCAGGAGGGACAGCAGATAGAACTTCTGTCTTGATAGCTTCTACATCAGGAGCAGGAGGAACGGTAGCTTTGACCTCCTCCTTTGCCTTCTCTATCTCACTTGTTACCTCTCCCATCAACTCCTCCTTGAAAGCCTCCAGATCAGGAGCAGAGATAGCAGATAGAACTTCTGTCTTGATAGCTTCTACATCGGGAGCAGGAGGAACGGTAGCTTTGATCTCCTCCTTTGCCTTCTCTATCTCACTCGTCACCTCTCCCATCAATTCCTCCTTGAAAGCCTCCAGATCAGGAGCAGAGACAGCAGATAGAACTTCTGTCT
>CAZSTA010000026.1:0-27902 GCA_964609495.1 uncultured bacterium
TGAGAATATTAGTAGAGGTGCTAGTAGTGATCGCAAAAAGGTCGAAGTGGTTAGCAATTTTGATAATCGCTCTCTTGCTCATAATCTTATATTTATCTTCAACTTCGACTCCGACTAGGACCAGGATCGTCATCTTGGGACCTGATGATGCTACTCTGAGGGAGCTGATAAAAGAATTTAACAGGCGGAATCCTGATATTGAGGCTGTATTAGAACCTCAGACCACAGATGAGTCTCCTACGATTACGCAAAAATTGACGGATTTCTATAATTGGTTATCTGAGAAGTTCAAAGCTATATTTGATCGCTTATTTCCAAAAACAAACTAATTTTCCTCTTTCAACTTGCTTCAGATAATTTCGTATGATATACAAGAAAAGCACAAACTAGGAGGTGTCAGAATGGCAGGATGGTTCGAAGGCAAGGTCGCTCTCATAACTGGTGGAAGCTCAGGAATCGGTAGGGCATCCGCATTAGCATTTGCCAGGGAATCCGCAAAGGTCATCATCGCTGATGTAAATGTTGAAGATGGCGAAGAGACGCTACGTATGATCAAGGAAGCGGGTGGCGAAGCTATCTTCATCAAAACTGACGTATCGAAGGCAGTCGAGGTTGAAGCGATGGTCAACAAAGCCATCGAGACCTATGATCGATTGGACTATGCCTTTAACAACGCCGGGATTGCAGGAGATTGGGATCTCACCGCCGATTGCACCGAGGAAAACTGGGATCGTATAATCGATATCAACCTCAAAGGGATCTGGTTAGGTATGAAATACGAGATCCCTCAGATACTCAAACAAGGTGGTGGTTCTATCGTCAACACGTCATCAGGATGGGGATTGGTCGGGACGGCGGATGGCGCCCCAGCTTACGTTGCTAGCAAGCACGGGATCATTGGGCTGACCAAAGCAGCCGCTCTGGAATACGCTAAAGATGGCCTCCGAGTCAACGCGGTGTGCCCGGGGTCGATCCGCACCCCACTGCTCGAGTCGCTCTTTAGAGAAGATCCTGAGTTCGAAGCGCTGGTCATTTCTCGACACCCAATGGGGCGGATAGGGATGCTAGATGAGGTTGCCGAGGCTGTGATGTGGCTATGCTCGGATGCGGCTTCGTTTGTCACGGGGCATGCGATGGCTGTAGATGGTGGCTATGTTGCCCAATAGGTGTTCCGCCAGCAAGATGAACTATAGCTAACAAAGGCTTAGCGAAACCATCAAGCCTTGAACATTTCACAAATTCTCGCAATTCACCAGAAGATCGGGTATTTTCTATCTTTGCCGAGTTTAGCCAACTGATTTCAGAAGGAGCTAAAAAATTTAAAAAAAATTTTTGGATGGTGAATAAAATTCTTAGTTTCGCGACTATAGTAATCGAGGGACAGTTCCTTAAAGTTTTGATTTGCTTTGAAAACAAAAATACTTAATTTATTCACCCTTACGTAGTATAATTTACACTAGGAATATCATCTGGATTACCAGTTATAAAATAGCTCTCTCTCCACCCACCCTTCTCATAATAATAGCGCCCTCGTGTGTCAAAGCACGTTTCGGGCGCTATTATTTATTTTCCCTTTCCCAATCAAATCTATTTAATCGCCCCTCTAGTGATTCCTGTCATAAATCCCTTTTGTATAAAGAGGTAAGCGATAAAACTAGGAATCAATCCCAAAACAGCCGCCGCGTTTAATAGACTATGAGGCTGATATTGCATCATCTCCCTTACCATAATATCATATAATCCGAACTGGTAAGGCTTGAGACTTTGACTTGAAAGGAAGGTTAAAGCTAAAACGAACTCGTTCCAAGCCATAACAAAAGCCAAAATCGCGACTGCCGCTAATCCTGGCAAGGCTAGGGGTAGAGCAATTCTTGTGAAAATATTAAAGCGATTACAACCATCGATCATCGCTGCCTCCTCTACCTCTATAGGAAGAGATTGGAAAAAACCGGTCATAATCCAAATAGAGAGCGGTAGATTAACCCCAGTATATACTATAATTAACGCGGTGCGGGTGTTTAGAAGTTTCAGCACTTGAAGCAACATATATAGGGGAATTATATTCGTAAGGGCTGGCATCATCTGAGTCGCTAATAAACCATAAAAAGCCGTTTTTCGTAAGGGAAATTTAAAACGAGCGAAAGCATAAGCGGCAAAAGAGCTTACAAAAACTACTCCTAGAGCCGTAAGGGATGCTATTATAACACTGTTGCTCATATAACGAATAATGGGGGTCTCGGTGAGAACCTTCTTGAAGTTCTCCAGATAGAGGCCACTTGGTATCCAATGCGGTGGATACTCAAAGAGTCTCTCCTCCGGCTGGAGGGAACAGCTAATAATCCAAAGAATTGGAATTGCCGTGAATAGACATAATATAATCAGGACCAAATGAGGTAAACCTATACGAATTACTCTTATTAAACTAATTTTTCTTCTCATAATTTCCCCATCCTTATTGAGCTTCTAAAAGCCCTCTCCTCGCCAAAATCACCAGATATAGTGAGGTTATGAATAGATTTATTAAGAACATCATAAGTGCTATAGATGAGCCGTAACCCAAACGCCCGCTTTCAAAAGCCACTTTATACATACGAAGTCCGATTACTTCCGTAAAGTTGAGAGGACCTCCTCCCGTCAGAGCATAGATTAAGGCGAAGACATTAAAAGTATACATTGTAATCAACATAAAATTGGAAAGCATTGTGAATCTCATCATAGGAACAGTGATGTGAAAGAAGGATTGCCAGAAGGTCGCTCCATCAACTTTCGCGGCTTCATAAAGTTCATCGGGAATAGCTTGTAAACCAGCAAGTTCCCAGATCATTGAGAAGGGATACCCCTTCCAGATATTCAAACCAATACAGGTAAGCATAGCCAATTTTGGATCGGCAAACCAGGCCATCTTTCCCAATCCTACGAGTCCGGTATAATAGTTGAGCATACCATAAGTATCGTTAAATATTCTCTTCCAAGCGGTAACTGCTAAAACATCGGAGATAACCCAAGGGAGAAAGAGGATTGCTCCATAGATGCCCCTTCCTCTATTAACCGCTTTTAGAGATAGAGCCGCAATAAGTCCCATAGCAAACTGAAAGATAACTACCATAGATACATAATAACCACTATTTTTAAGAGCTATTCTTACCTGGGAATCTCTTAAAAATTTCATAAAGTTCTTTAATCCTACGATCTTCCAAGTCGCCCTCGCCAGAGAGGCGTTAGTAAAGCTGAGATATACAGCATACATAGCCGGACCAACGATAAATAGGAAGACAAGTATGGTTGAAGGAAGAAGAAATAGAATAGCCAAGATAATCATTGGATTCCGCTTCAAGATCCTTTGGAACACGATATCTACCCCTCTTATTAAAGATCAGCTTCATGCGAATGATATTCCTCACCCGCATGAAGCTTGGAAGTTACAGCTATTCGATATAACCTTTCTCTTCAGCGATCTCGATGACCCTCTCGGTGGCATCCTTTAGAGCTTGTTCAGTAGTTTTTACTCCCATAATTACCTCTTGGAAGGCTTGCGACCACTCCAAAGAAGCATCGGGGTAGATCTCAACTGCGGGGCGGGTCTTCGCATATTGAAGCTCATCCATAATTATCTCGACCCACTCCGGCTTTATCAACTTAGGCTTCCACACTTCGGCCATAGATCTCTGCACCGGCAAATTGCCTCCCTCTAACAATATCTCCAGCTTATAATCTGGATCGCCACCGACTAGGAGATATATGAAATCCCAGGCTGGTTGATACTTCTCTGGATCCTTTGTGGTTAACCCTACTCCCCAACCACCAGCGTTAGTTCCTCTCCCTTGAGTTCTAGGATAAGCGGGATTAGGAGCAAGTCCTATTTTCCCTTCAAGATTGGGCGCAACCGTCTCAATACGGGCGGCTAACCAGGAGCCATGAAGCATCATAGCAGCCTTATCCGCATAGAATATCTTATCTACATCATCGTATAACATATTGATCGTCTCTGGAGGCAAGGATTTATCCTCCTTAGCCATAGCTCCAAAGAGATTGAAGACATCTAGGCTAGTTTGGTTATTGAAAGCAGGTTCATTATCGGGAGTAACAAATACGTCCTCTCCCTGCCAATAAAAGCCGAGGTTGATAACTGTAGTATGTTCACTCTTAGCTCCGCATGTTGAGAGTCCATACCGAATTGTCTCTCCTTCAGGACTTACTATGAGTAGCTTCTTAGCATAATCTCTCATCTCATTCCAATCCTTAGGAGCTCCAGGAAGTCCTGCCTCAGCAAAGAGATCGGTGCGATACCATAACATCGAGTTAAAGGCGGTGTCAGGAACTATACCATGAATTTTCCCCTTATATCTTATAAGGAAAGCATCATAGTAGTCATCTTTTAGCTCCTGAGGTATCAGATCGTCCAGGGGATAAGTATATCCTAGCGCGGCGAACTCAGCGATCCAGTAGCCATCCAGGGTAATTATATCGGGTTGCGTCCCCTGCCGACAACGCAATAGATACAAAGTTCGTCCCTCGGTTCCGCCTTGGAGAGCTTCGAACTCCAATTTAACATTCGGATGGGTTTTTTCATACTCAGGTATGATCTTTCTTACTATCACGCTAGGCTCGCCAGTTTCCACAATAGCCGGTCCCCCCGGAATCCACGTATTGTGAAGACATGCTCTCAGAGTTACCTTCTCTTCAGCTGAACTTGTTTGTCCCACCAAAGCTATGGCGATAATTAGGAATAACCCGCCTAGAAGCATTCTTTTTAAAACCACTTTTTTCAACCTCCTTTAGATTGTAGATTAGATGATCTCCTTAATAACTTATCTCATCTGAATTGCTGCTTGCCCTTATCACCCCCTATCCAATTCTCAATATACTCAAGTGAGACTCCGAGATATAATTCTAATCTTTGGTTAATGTCAATATTATAACTGATAATCTTTTGCCTGTCAAGGATAATCTGTAACAACTATATTGATCTAATCTTCGCAATCTCGCTCCTTTTCTAAGCATCTTATTTTCGCTGGACGATCTATTCAATAACTAACTTATATCCTTTATCCCTCAATCTCCTCACGAGCTTGTTTAACTTATCTCCCATCGCTAAAACCTTGGTGGGAGATAAATTCTTCTTTAGATAAGAGGCTATCTCCTCATCCCCTAATATCCCTCGAAGAGCATCTTCATTCTCGAACTCCAAGACTAAAGCCTTGTATATCTTCACCTCTTTACTTCCCTCAATCCCAAGAATATCGCCGATATCCTCTCTCTCTAAAGCTCCTATAAGCCAAGCTCCTAACTTTGTTATCTTAAAAGAGACCATATTATCATCGTTATATCCCGAAGATATCGCTCCCAACCAGTGGAGGACTCTAGTTATAACATCCGATATAAGCTTACCTTCCACCCTCTCCCAATTTATCAAGCCACTCACATTTTCCCCCTTAGAGTCATATATCTCCCATAGGAATCCTTCTTCAGGTCGCATAAAGTTAAGAGATTCCGCTTTTATATTCCCTATGAAATCATCCAAGTGATACCAGCTATTTATAGCCAGAGTTTTAAGATCGGTTATAACGATCTCTCTAAGGACAAATATCTTCTCCTCCCCTATATTCCAACTCAAGCCAGAAAGGTGAGATTGCTCTATCTCGTTCCAGATCTTGCTATTATACCATAGATAGTATATCTCATTAATTCTCTCCAGTGTATCTAGTCTCAGCCAAGTATCAACTGCAGGAGTTACACTTATCGATAATCCCTCTTGTTTAATCAAAGATAACGCCTTACAAATATAATTGATAAAGGCAAATCTAAGCAATCCTGCTCGACCCTTCAGAGATTCTGGATATGAGAATAGTTTATCTAGCTCATTTATAACCCTCTTGGGAAATCGACGATTGGATCGATTCAGAGATACCTCGTTATTTCTGAGATAATTCAGATAGGCCTCCATATCCTTTATTAAAGATAGACCGACTTCACTCTCAGAGGAAGGAGGTGGGCACTTCTTCATCTTCCCTACTACCTCCCCGATCTCACCAAGAGCTTTATACTCCTCTACGATACCTTTAGGGATGATCAACTTCCTATTACCGGCTCTATAAGTAGAAAAAGCTAAAGCCCTCTCCTCGAATCCTCTGATAAGGGATTTAATTTTAGGGAGATCACCCTGACATAATTCCTCAAGCTTTGAGAATTCTAATTCTCCATCTTCAGCTAAAGCTTGTTGATATACCTTCCTCGCTAACTCGCCCATCTCGCCTAAGGCTAACTGGACCGAGTCGAGATGTTTCAAGTTATCAGCCATCAAGCGGACGATATCCTCCTTACGAGTATAGCGAGTAGAGATAGATAATTTCCTCCTCTCGGCTATAGCTCTTAGCTTCCTAAGTTTATATCTAGCTAAGATCTGGGCTAAGCTGAAATTTGATAGATCCTCCTCCATCTCCCTTTGGGCTATCCTCAGCGCTGAGAGTATATCTTCATATATCTCTACTTGTCCCTTATCCTCATCGAAGAATAGAAAGCAATTCTCATCCAACTGATATAAAAATTCCTCTATTTCATCAGGAGGTAAAGAAGATCGCTGATATATGAAATCAAGCTGACAACGACCGTCTTCCTCCAAGATCATCTCTATAATACCCCTTCTCTCCTTATCCAATTTATAAAGCAACTCCCCTGCCGACTCGGGAGAGATCATCTCCTTATAGAGAGCCTCCATCAAGGCCGTCTTATCCTCATAACCTTCAACATCTAGGTCCCAAAACTTGGCTAACTTCTTCAATTCCTCTAAAGAATATTGAACTAAATAAACTTTGAGCATTTATCTTTCCTTAATAATCCTAAAGAATACCGTTCCTCCCTCGGGATCATAAGCGACCCCCGGGTCCATACATTGAGCGATCCATTCTCTTCCCTTCTGCGACATCCTGGTTCCCATATATGCCGTTAGGAGACACCCGATCGCATGCATACATACGCTTGAGCAAGTCGATTCATCGAAGAGCAACTCCTGATTTTCGATCACCATCTTATCCCCAAGGCTATAGATGGGACACTTGCCCTTTATATCCATAACCTCTATGATTACTCGATCCCTTTTCTCCTCCTCTTCAGAAGTCCCTCTCTTATCCTTGCTCAGAGTCTCATAGGCTGATTTGGCGCACTCCTTGCAGATGTAAGCATTTGAACTAGCCACCAATCCTCCGGTATCGCTTAATTCCCTGCCACAGAAAGAACATCTCAATCCTTCTCCTTCTTCGATAATACAACCAGCAAAGTTATCACCCATCCGCTAGCTCCTCCTTAAGGTGTTATACTCCTCAAAAGCTTCTACTAGAGCGGAGATATTCTCCAAGGGAGTATCAGATAATATCGAATGGGAAGTCCCTCCGATATAACCTCCATCCTCTGTTCCCAGAGTCTCGATTAAGTATCTCACTTCCCTTTTTACATCCTCTGGGGTGCCTAAAGGAAGTGTCCTCTGAACATCCACTCCTCCCCAAAAACACAACTTGCCTCTGAATCTCTTCCCTAACTCCTCGATGCTCATCGCTTGAGGCTGAACTGGGTTAAGAACATCCAGTCCCATCCCTATCATATCAGGGATTAGTTCGATCACTCTGCCACAGCTATGCCACCAAGTATGCTTTCCAGCAGCATTAGCCATGTCTAATATCTGCTTGTAGTAAGGTTTATACTCCCCTCTCCACTGATCGGGACTGATTAAATTCATGCTCTGAGATCCCCAATCATCGCTCACCCCAATAGCATCAACTCCCGCCTTTATAGCTTGTTCAGCCATACCTATATTAAATTTCATAATCTCGTGGCGGAGTTTATCGAACTTCTCGTATTCTAAGTAGGGATCCATCATCAGCTTATCGAAGCCTCGCAAAGCCCACATCCTCTCGAAGAGAGTGTATTCCAGCCAACAGACAATATACTTATCAGTATTCTCAACCAAATTCTTTATTCTATCAAGTCGTCCTGGGCTGTAGGGGTCTGGGAAGACATAGTCATCCATCTTGTCCCAATCGCTTAGAGGGTGAGAGATCGGATAGGCATGATAATTCCAGATCACTCCCCATTCATCCTCGTGATCCCCATTATCATATTCTCTACTGGGCTTCCAACCCTTAGGTGGATCATACTTAATTAGGAAGAAATCCCTGGGTATAGCCTTCACTATTTCCCTAATCCTATCTACAGTTTCTCTCCCCTTGTTCTTGTCATAATCCACTATATCTATCCAGAGATTAACGGGTATTCGAGGAGCACCTTTAAAGTTGATTATGCTTTTAACTAACTCTCTTGAGTTCATTTATCCTCCTATCCTTTCAATCCAGTCAGAGCTATCCCTTGAATGAAGGTTCTCTGAGCGAAGAAGAATATGATTACTATAGGTAAGGTCATCATAGTTGCGGCGGCCATAAGTAACCCCCACTCAGGTTGCCCATGCACACTTAAATAACTTGATAATCCTAAAGAGAGGGGATATTTAGAATCATCTGTTAAGTAGATCAGCGGTCCTAGGAAATCCCTCCAAGCAAAGAGAAATTGAAAGAGGATAACCACCGCTAAGGCTGGCTTGCTAAGGGGAAGTATGAGACGAGAATATATTCGAAGCTCCGAAGCTCCATCGATACTAGCCGCATCCGAAAGCTCGAAGGGAATGGTCATAAAGAATTGGCGCAAGAGGAAGATATAAAAGCCATTTCCAAAGAAGGCTGGCACGATCAATGGTTTCCATGAACCCACCCAACCGAAGCTTCTGAATAGTATATATAGAGGGATTAAAGTGACCTGATAAGGTAACATCATAGTCGCTAAGGTGATCACAAAAAATATATCTCTCCCCGGCCATTGAATCCTCGAGAAGCCATAAGCTACTAGGGAACAGGAAAGAGTGACCCCCAATACAGTGAGAACACAATAAACTGTAGTGTTATAAGCATAGGTGAAGAAAGGCATATAATCGAGGGCATCGGGATAGTTTTGCCAAGCAGTAGGATTCGGTATCCACACCGGAGGGAAAACCATAACTTGACGAGGGATCTTAAGAGATGTGGAGATCATCCAGAAGAATGGCAGGATGAAAGAGATACTAATTAATACTAAAATCGAATGACTCGCTACCCTGCTCACCCTACTTATCGCCCGTTTAGATGACAACAATCCAGGCTTATTTTCCAGCATAGTAGGTCCACCTCGCCGAGGTCTTCAACACGATCAAGGACAAACCAAGCACGATTAGAAACAATATCCAAGCTTGGGCTGAAGCATAACCCATCCTGAAGAAGCGAAATGCGTTCTCATAAAGGTATAAAGCATAAAAGGTGGTCGCTCGGACGGGCCCTCCTCCCGTCATAATGAAAGCTTCGGTGAAATATTGAAAGGAATAAATTATCCCTATTATTAAATTAAATAAAATAACGGGAGATATCATCGGCATCGTGATGTTTATCGTCTTTCGAAAGGGAGAAGCACCATCTATATCGGCAGCTTCATATATCTCTTTAGGAACATCTTGAAGAGATGCTAAAAAGATGATTACTGTTCCTCCGATCAACCATAGGCTCATTAAGATTAAGGACGGCTTTGCCCAAGATGGACTTCCCAACCAAGCTGGTCCTCTTACACCAAACCATAAGAGTATTGCGTTTGCCAATCCCACATCAGCATTAAATATCCATCTCCAAACCATCGCCGAGACAACTGTTGGGACTATCGTGGGAATAAATACTATCGCTCTGTAGAAGGCTAATCCCCGAATTTTTGTGTTCAAGAGCAAAGCGATTAAGAAGGCAGAAATGAGTTGCGAAGGAAGTCCAATAGCAAAATAAAAGGTTGTATTATAAAGGGATTTCCAGAAGACATCATCACGAATTAGAGTCAGATAGTTTTGGAACCCCAAGAACTCCGGGGGAGTTAGTATCTCATATCTGGTTAGACTATAATATATGGAAGCGCCGATCGGATATAGCAGAAAGACTATCATCCCTATAATCCGAGGAGAGGTGAATAAAAGACCATTTCTCAAATTCCTACGCCAAAATCTAGATCCAGAGCGGCGCTTTTTGATACCCGTCATTTAGAAACTCCTTTCCTTATCGAGGTGAGATCGCTTCTAGGCGATCTCACCTCAGCTTCAAGCATATCTCACTTTCTAAAAGCTTTATCCAATTCAGCCTGGATCTTCCCCTCTGCCTTGGCAAGAGCCTCTTCAGCAGTTGATTTTCCCCATACAATCTCATCTTTGGCCGCGATTAGCTCGCTCCATAGATAATCGGTTATCGGGCATGCTGGCTCGTGAAAGGCATTGGGATCGAAGGCGAGGTCTATCGAAGTCTGTAATTTCGGATTGTCGTGACCCTCTATCCACTCGGTATCTTCGTTATTCACTCTAATAGAACTGAAGGTAAAGAATCCCTCGCAAACATCGGCCATCACATCCTTATTATAGAGGAACTCCATAAACTGGAAAGCCTCTTTTGGATGCTTAGCTCCTCTAGGAATAACGTGGACATCGGCATATACGTAAGTCGAACCATATACCCCAGGAGCTTGAACTGGGGGAGGAGCTACTCCCCAATCCATATCAGGAGCATTATTACGTATATACTTTCCTTCCCAGGTCCCCGCTAGCTCCATAGCAGTCTTACCGACAAAGAAGGGATAGTTCTGGCTGAAATAGCTCCCAAAGCCCGAGGTGAAGGTCTGCATCTGTGATACACCATATTCCTCCGCGTAACTTGCTTCCCACTTATAGGCCGCGATCGCCTCAGGGGTAGTTATGGTGACCTTTTGATTGGCTTCATCATAGATATCACCGCCGAAGTAGTAGGGCCAAGCCCATTCCCACCATCCTGGAGACCAAGGCACAAATCCCATCTGAGTTACCCGTCCGCTCTCATCCCTCTCCGTGATCTTATCTGAGAGTTCATCTAACTCCGCCATAGTCTTGGGCGTAACCTCGGGATCAAGTCCAACTTCTCTGAAGATATCCTTGTTATAGTAAAAACCGATCGACCAGGGAAGCGAGGGTAAAGCATACAATTTCCCCTCATAGAACATAAGATCCCAAAGAACAGGAACGAACATATCCTCTGAGAGACTCGAATCCTTCATAAAATCTTCCAGAGACATAATCCCCTTCCTATGAGCATAAGAGGATACACTGTAAGACCAAAGGAAAGCCATATCGGGAGGGTTTCCTGCGGTTATCGAAGCCAAAAGCTTCGTTCCGATATCAGGGATCCGAAGGTACTCGACCTCGAGATCAGGTTGAGAATTATTGAATTTCTCGACAGCGGCTCTCATTACTCCTTCCTCATATCCTCCCCACAAAGCCCAATAGGAAATTTTCATCTTCTTTGCATATCCACTTTGAGACAGGATACATAGCAGACCGAAGACTAAAACCATCCCTAAAATTAACACTCTTTTAGACATTGATATTCCTCCTTTTCGATTTGTTGTTTAATAGATAGAAACTCCTCATCCCAAAACTACTTTAACTTTCTATATCACCTCCCTTTTTTAGTTCTAACCTGTCTAATCATTATAACAAGAGAGCCAAAAAAGTCAAGCCTTTTTAATTCCTACGATGCATATAAATTAGGGACTTGGAAAACATTATATATTATCCCTGGCTCTTCTTTTAAAGGAGAGGGGAGTTTGGAATGCACATGAAGAGAGACAATCACCCCTCTTCTCTGAGAAGTGGTAATTAAAGGAAATTAGATATCAGGTCCCCGATTTTATATGCTTCCTAATTCCTAGTAAGTAATAAAATATCGGGCTAGCAAAAGGGAGTTCAAGATATAACTCCCCCCTCACCCTAGCCCTCTTCCACGAGGGGAGAGGAAACACTAAGATAAGCTGGCTCTCTTTAGTTCTCCTTCCCTTTGGTTTTTGAACTTCTAATCGGAGTATCATATTCTTAGTTTTTCGCTAGAGGGTTTAAGATATGACTCCCCCCTCACCCTATCCCTCTCCCACGAGGGGAGAGGGAATATCCAGATAAACTTGCTCTCTTTAGTTTCCCCTCCCTTGATGGGAGGGGTTAGGGGAGGGTGATTTAAGAAGTTCGATCACCTTTTGAAATTCATCGGTCATTAGAATTTCGCCAACTCTTTCTCAAAGGCGTTATACGTAGCTTGATCGAAGAGGACGAATACCACTGTTTTCAGAGAAGTATCCTCCTCTTGAGCATAATCCTTCACCGCCTCGAACATAACTTGAGCCGTCCTAGATACTGGAAAACCTCCAACTCCAGTGCCGATCGCGGGAAAGGATATGCTCTCGAGCTTCAACTCATCGGCACGGCGGAGGCTATTCCTCGTAGTATGCTTTATCTTAGCAGAATCAGTTCTGAGGTCCGTTCCCATCCCTGCGGCGTGAATAACATACCTCGCTTTAAGCGAACCAGCAGTAGTTGCTACCGCCTCTCCGATCGGTATAGGTCCTTTGGCGATCGCTTCCCTCTCGATCTCAACGCCCCCCTTCCTCTTGATCGCCCCGGCGACTCCTGCTCCCATCCAAAGCTCATTATTCGCCGCATTAACTATAGCATCCGTCTCCTGTTCGGTAATATCTCCCTTGACCAACTTGACCTGCAATTTATTGAACTTCTTCTCCATCCTTGATCCTCCTCAATATTTCCGACATTATCTCTCCTGCGGTATCCCTTATCACCACATCAGCCTGATGATCTATATAAGTCGGCTCTCGATTTATGATTATCAACTTAGCGGAATACCTTAAAGCCATATCGGGCAGGGAATTCACCGGGCTAACCTGGAGAGAAGAACCGATCACCAGCATTAAATTACAAAGCACAGCCATATCAAAGGCCTCTGCTATAGCCTCCTCCGGAAGCATCTCTCCAAAGAGGATCACGTCAGGCTTATATATCCCTCCACATTTACAGAAGGGGACCGGCTTCTCCTCCAATATAGTTAGTAATTCATCAATAGTTATTCTCCTTCCGCACTTCATACAGCTTGCACTCTGTAAATTCCCATGAACTTCGATAACCCTCTTAGATCCAGCTCTCTGATGAAGTCCATCTATATTTTGAGTTATCACCCTCTTGATAATACCCATCTTCTCTAGCTCAGCTAAAGCATAGTGGACTTTGTTAGGCTTAGCCTCGAACAAAGCGCTCAATCGCTGAGTATAGAACTCATAAAAGCGAGTCGGATTGGACTTAAAAGCCTGTATAGAGGCGACCTCCTCTGGGTTAAAATCCCTCCACAATCCGGTATCAGGACTTCGAAAATCAGGGAGACCAGATTCGGTGCTAGATCCCGCGCCAGTCAAAGCTATAGCATAGCTGGCTTGAGAGAGGAGAGCAACCGCTTTCTCTATCTCCCTTTCCCACATCACTTGAGCTCCTCCAGTTGTTTCCCCCATTCCCTCAGAATATCCAACATCGCATAGTTGGTCATATCCAGATGAAGGGGGGTGATAGAGACCTTATTCTCTCTAATCGCGGTGAAATCGACCCCTTCTCCCAAATCTCCAATAGGTTCTCCATCTATCCAGAAGTAGTCTCTACCATTCGGATCCTTTCGTTTTACGACTCTACCCTCATAGACGCTGGTTCCTTGTCTTGTTATCTCTATCCCTGTGATCTCCCCCTCTGGGATGTTGGGAACATTTATATTCAAAAGGGTGTTCTTGGGAAGCCCTTTCTCCAAGACCATCTTAGCAATTTGGCGAGCAACCTTCGCCGCGTATTCGAATCTGTAATTCTCCCTAGCGGCTAGGGATACAGCAATAGATGGTATCCCGAAGATCGTCCCTTCCATCGCGGCCGATACCGTTCCCGAGTAGGTTATATCATTTCCCAAATTAGCACCTTTATTGATCCCAGATACCACCAATGCTAACTTCTCCCCAACTATCTCCTCCATCGCCAAGATCACACAATCCGAGGGGGTGCCATCGATCGCAAATCCAGTATCCCCATCGGGAAGCACTACTCGAGTTATCCGCAGAGGATGAGTGAGAGTAAGGGCATGCCCGATAGTGCTTCTCTCCTTATCAGGAGCGACGACTACTGTCTCTCCCAGCTTCTCTATCTCCTTCTTCAGAGCGAAGATCCCTGGGGAATCTATTCCATCATCATTAGTAACTAATATCTTCAATTTGCCACTCCTAACGTATCAGTATATCTGGCTCCTCAAATTCCCTTTCCCCTATCTTAATCCTTATCATAGGCCAATCGGTGGGAACAGTGATGAGTTCAGGCCCCTCCTCCTTGGCGACTATGGTATCCTCAGACTTAGTGCCAGTAATTGAGGGATTCCAAGCGAAGGATTGATTGGGTTGGATGATATGAGGGCAGGAGGGAGTAGCTATATACTCGCGAGACTTATATCCAGTGGGCCCTCCCTGATGGTGCAACTTCCACTCATCAGGATAACCAGCCTCGGCATAAGCCTCGATCCCTTTCTGCAACACAGCGGCGGCTTTAATTCCCGGCCTGGTGTTAGCCGTGAAGGTCGCATCGATCTTGACCAGGGCTTGGTGCTTATCGGCTATCTCCCCGGGTAGCTTCCCGAAGTGGACCAATCTCGTGATCGCTACCTGAAGTCCCCATTTCCTTGCCATAGTAACTACCATAGCGAACTTTTCTAGCTTCTTATCCGTAGGGATAGGATGTCTGTATTTAAATATCCTCCCATCGGTAGCTACTAGAAGCACGGTGAAGGTAATTCCCTCATCCCTCAGAGCTTTCCCCAAACGAGCCGCGATCTGATGCTCTGTCTCTCCTACCTGAAGCTCCTTGCATACCCTCTCCATACACTCCACCGCCGTCGAACCCAGCCATCTATAGCGCTCAAGCTCCTGCTCAGTGAGTGAGTAGCGGAGATAATCCATTCTACCATCGACCAACTCCGCTCCAGGAAAGGGGGTATCGGAGGCTAAGGCAGAGCCCTTCATAATACTATCGATCACCTCGGTTTTTCTATCCTCATACCAATAATAAGGTTGAAATTCAAAGCCTAGCTCGCGCACCTCCTCATCCATAATTCGGGGAGTCTCGATATTGGTGGTGATAACATACTTATCACTCTTAGTGATCAATATCGAAGAAGCCCCCACCTCTGAGCCAGCCTCTACATGGTTATCTCCTCCACAGGTGAACCAAGAGAAGTTGTTTTGTTTAGTAATCAGTAGTCCCTCAAAGTTATTCTCTTCCAGAAACTCTCTAACCTTCCGCTCTTTTTCTTTCAGCTCTTCCTTTCTACTCGACAAAGTAAATCACTCCTTTTAGATAAATTAATCCTGCTCAATAGAGATCGTATAATCTAAAATGCATCTGACATACTTTCTCATATCTTCAATAAGTCTTTTAGCGGTCTTATAAACTATGACATTATCTAACCTTTCGTAGTCGTGGACCAGGCGATTTCTAAAGCCTATATAGGTTCGGTTAAATCTCTCGAAGAGCGATTCATCTAGCACCTCTATATCTTTCACTATCTCAAAGGATTCGCGGGAAGTTCCAGGCGTTTCTTTTCCCGAATATACTATCAGTAGATTATTAGTATCAATAGCGCATTCTACTAATAACTGAGATAACCTTTCCACGATTCTACGCCGTCCAGCCTCCTTTAGATATTCCTCAAGAGGAATCTCTAGGTAAGGCTCAAGCTCATCTACATAGCCCTCGATACTCCGAAGTTTCTGGCGAATCAAATTTAGATTCATCCCTCTATACCATATTTCTTTTTAAGATATTCGAGTTGAAGTTTGAAGAACTTTTGATTATCATCATATCTTCTAGCCGCATAAGATTGGAACTCAATGAAGCTATACTCATCCCTTTGATATAAGGGAATGCCTCCTGAAGCCACCTCGAAGAGAAGGAGAGGAGTCGCCCTGTTGAGAACCACCATATCGAGATCTCCCCTCAATACTCCAGCCAGATCCTCCATCAAAGACATCTCCCACTCCCAATCTTCCCTCTGCTCGCCATCTCTCCAACCATATTTAAGAGATCTCACCGCCACATCAACATCACTATAAGGTCGATTATATCCTTTAGCGAAAGATCCAAAGATGATGACGAGATCGAGATAATATCTCTCAGCGAGTTCAACTAGCTTCTCTCTATTATCCGCTGGACAGATCTCATCTAAAAGTTCATCAGGGTTGATATTTCTCATCAGTTAGTAAGTCCTGTTTGAATTGATGCCTATTCTATTAGGTATAATTATAGCATATCCTATAGGCGATTTCAACTTAGACAAAGGTAACTGAGTATAAAATGATAAGTTTATTTCGAAGTTTATCACCTAGTTGACCTTATCTTCTATTGAAGATAAAGATTGGATATTTAAGATTTGTAAATTATATTTTAATAAGAAAAGTCGTCTGAAACCACGACTAATCATATAAAGCTTTAGAATCGCTCTGTAATTTCGCTCGAAGCGCGATAATCCGAAAAGGAGCACGAAGATGGCGATAAATATAAACCCCTATCTAGTCTATATTCTAGAGGGTATAATCTTTCTCCTCCTCGATCTTATAATAGCTCGCGTAGTCGTCTCCCTCGGCGATTTCGTCTTAGCGAAGATAGATGAGATACCAATCTCTTGGTCGGAGGTATGGAAGGATAACGGCGCGGGATTTAAAAAGAACTGGGAGATTTTGATGGTCTTATGGCCTCTGGTGGTTGTGGTTATCATCTCGGGAGTGATGCTTCTAGGAGGAAGGTATATACTGAGATATAGCAAGATCATATTTAAGATTCCGCATTCTCCTTCTCACAGCTCCTAGTAAGAGATGGTAAAGAGATCCCCTAGCTTGGACTAGAGGGATCTCTTTACTCATTTCTTTATCCCTCTCTGAGACCGGAAAATGTAAGAGGTCAAATTGTTTAAATCACCCTCTCCTAACCTCCTCCCATCTTGGTTTTTGCTGAATTAATAAGGCTATCAAAGAATCTTGTTAATTATCACCCTCCCCTAACCCCCTCCCATCAAGGGAGGGGGGAATAAAGGGCTTTAGTTCAATCTCAGTGTTCCCTCTCCCCTCGTGGGAGAGGGATAGGGTGAGAGGGAAAGCCGAGGCTACTTAATATCTAACCTTCTCCTCTATCGTCCCCTTGATCCTCTCCGCCAGACTGCTATATCTCCTCTCGATCTTATTGTTGCGGATAGCGATTCCCATAGCCTTCTTCGTCCCTACGATAACCACCAACTCCTTAGCCCTCGTAACCGCAGTATAAAGAAGGTTGCGCTGGAGCATCATATAGTGCTGAGTGAGTAGAGGTAGCACTACCGCCCTATACTCGCTTCCCTGACTCTTATGGACGCTGATCGCATAAGCTAGAACGATTTCATCAAGATCAGGGTATTCGTATGATACCACCGAATCCGCATACTGCACATCGATTACCTGATTCTCATCATCGATTCTCACGATCCTCCCAATATCCCCATTAAACACGTCCTTATCATAGTTATTGATTATCTGCATCACCTTATCGCCGAGACGAAATCCTCTCCTTCCCCTCACCCAGCTATCAGTTGGAGTAGCAGGAACGAAGGTATCTTGTAGGACTTTGTTGAGATTATTCGCTCCAGCTATCCCTCGATACATTGGGCAGAGAACTTGAATATCCTCTAGGGAATCATAGCCATAGTATTCTTGAAGCCTCCTAGCACATAATTCCTTTATAATCTCGACTACCCTCTCAGGATCCTCCTCCTCGATCAGATAGAAATCTTGTTTCCGCCCTCCCCTGAGAAGAGGGAACATCCCCTTATTTATCCTATGCGCATTGACGATGATCAAGCTCTCCCGTGCTTGACGGAATATCTCTGTTAAGCACACCACCTCGACCATTCCCGAAGCTATTATATCCTTGAGAACATTCCCCGCTCCTACCGCGGGAAGCTGATCGACATCTCCTACTAAGATCAAAGAGGCAGTGGAGGGAATAGCTTTAAGCAAATTATTCATCAACAGTAGATCGACCATCGAGGCTTCATCAATGATAACAACATCAGCAGGTAAGGGATTATCCTGATTCCGCTGGAAACCTCCCCTCTGGAAACTATACTCTAAAAGGCGATGGATCGTCTTGGCTTCATAGCCAGTAGTCTCCGATAACCTCTTAGCGGCTCTGCCAGTAGGGGCGGCTAAGAGAACCCGCGCAGACTGCTGTTTCATCAACTCTAAGATGCCGATAGTAGTTGTCGTCTTTCCAGTTCCTGGGCCTCCAGTTAGAATCATCACCTTGTTGACTAAGGCTTTCCACATCGCCTCTCTCTGATTATCAGCGAATCTAATCCCCTTTATTCGCTCTATTCGAGCGATGATCTTATCAAAGTTTACATAAGATATACGCGGTTTCCTCCTAAGAAGTTGCCTCAATCTTCCTGCGACTCCCACCTCGGCGTAGTAGAAAGGAGGAAGATAAATATTGTCTCCCTCGATTATCACCTCTGAATTTTGCTCCAACCTATCGAGAGGAGGGGCTATCAATTCAGTAGGATTCTCCAATATCTCACTGCTCTTAGCTAATAACTCCTCCTTTGGAGCATAGGTATGACCGTCCTCCGAGAACTGCGAGAGGACATATTTGAGACCAGCGGTGAGGCGCAGAAATGAACTCTTCTCCACACCCATACTATCCGCGATTCTGTCCGCGGTCCTGAAACCGATACCATAGATATCATCGGCGAGGCGATATGGATTCTCCCTCACTATCTCGATCGCTTGATCTTCATAGGCTCGATAGATCTTAGTAGCATAGGTGGTGGAGACATTATGAGCTTGGAGAAAGATCATTACATCCTTGATATGTTTCTGTTCCTCCCAGGCTTTGGCGATCATCTCCACCCGCTTTGGGCCGACTCCCTCTACCTCGCTTAACCTTTCGATATCCTCCTCAATGACCCGGAGAGTATCTAATCTGAAATGCTTCACGATCCGCTTAGCGGTTACTGGCCCAATCCCCTTGATCAAACCCGATCCCAGATACTTCTCGATTCCAGTGATCGTGGCGGGGACCAGGCTCTTATACTCTACGATCTTAAACTGCCTGCCATAGCGAGGATGAGTCACCCACCAACCTTTCAGAGCCAAACCTTCACCTACCGATACCGATAGTAACTCTCCAATAACAGTTACTATCCCCTTCTGCCCAGTCGGTTGAAACCTTAATACCGAATATCCATTTTCGTCATTTTGATAGGTAATACGCTCTACAGTTCCTTCTAGATAATCCATCTTATCTTCAGAAAGGAGCGACTGGAGAAGAACTCCAGTCGCTCTTTTAATACTACAGACCGTAGTTATCCTTAATATACTTACGACTTATCTTAGCACTCTCTAAAGGAATATGAGTTGTTACATCCAACTCCCAACATATCCAACCATCGAAATTTATCCTATCCAACACCTTCTTAACTCCCATGAGGTCCAAATAACCCTCTCCCAGATCCATGAACTTAGCGCCCCACTCATACTTATCCGCATCCTCCCTCAAATCCTTGAGGTGGACATAGGCGATGCGATCGGCGTATTTGTCGAAGGTCTCCACTGGATCCGCTCCCCCTAAAGCTAAGTGGCCAGTATCAAAAGCCATCTTGAGCAGATCAGGATCGGTCATCTCACAGAGGATATCGACCTCCTTCTTAGTCTCAATAAGAGTCCAAGCGTGGTTATGGAAAGCGGCTGTTACCCCTATATCCTTGCACCTCTTCCCCACCTCGTTACAACCAGCGGTAAAGGCTTTATACTCCTCCATCGGATGACCGCCTTCGGGCTTCCTCACTCCACCGCTAGCTATAAGCACGATGTCGCAATCGAACTTCTTGAGTGCCTCAGCAACCTCGAGTACTCTCTTGATCTCATCCTCTCGCTTAGCTTTGTCTAGGAAACTGACGCCACAATAAGCAGAGGATACTTTCAGCCCATATTTATCAACTATGCTCCTCAGCTTATCTAAATCATCTAAATTATCTAAATAGCCCGGTACAGGAGCCTCCACCCCCTCATATCCAGCCTCAGCTATCTCCTTGGCTATCTCTGGAAAATCTATCCTCCCCCAAACGATAGGATTAGCACTGACTTTTGCGTTCATAATTCCCTCCTTTTATATTTAATATTTCTCCCAATGGAGAACATCTTCCAACGATTTCTTAGGCGGACAATTGGGCCATTCCGTAGCAACGCCTATCGGGACCAAAGTCAGAAGTCGCTTATCCTCAGGAACACCTAATAACTTCTTATACTCCCTCTCATAGGGAAGTGTATATCCCTCTAACCAGCAGGAGCCATATCCTAAAGCGGTCGCGGCGATCAACATATTCTCGATAGCCGCTGAGCCGTCCTCCAACCACCATCTCGATTTTGGATCCATTACCACCACGATCACCGCTCCTGCCTTATCTATCCATCTGGCAGACTTCTGCATCTTAGCCATCGTCCCCTTATCAGTAACCACAATGAAATCCCAGGGCTGACGATTGCTACCGCTTGTCGCTAATCTTCCGGCATCGATGATCTCCTCCAGATCACCTCTAGGGATCGGATCGCCCGTAAAACTTCTAACGCTTCTCCTCTCTCTAATAGCTTCAAATGCTTCCATCTACTTCATCCCCTCACATAAAATATATTGTAAAAGCTTGAGAGTATTATATCATTACCCCTTACCCTTGTCAAGTTGACAAAGGAAATCCCATGAACTTAGGCATTCGTGGGATTTACAAACCGAACTATATATCATAGGAACTTTCTCAGGATTTATCCTTTTCCTCCCTTTCTCTCTCATAAGTTATTTCTCCGTCCGCTACCTCTTTCAAAGCTGTGGAGATAAGCCGATCTCTCTTTCTCCCTAAAATCCGATCGTTGCTTTCGCCAATTTGTTTAGCTCTTTTGGATACTAATACGACCAGAGCATATTTGCTATCAATTTTAGACAACAAATCATCTATAGTATATTTTTTCATCAGAAGATCCCTCCTCAAAAGGCAGCTTTTCCCTAGTCCTTATCTTATGCGGCATCTCTCGGCCATCAGGATAGCCCTTAATTCCTCTTCGGCTTTATCGAGTTCATCATTTACTATCAAATAGTCATAATTTCTCCAGTAATTCATCTCCCGTTTCGCCCTCTCTATCCTCCCCTTGATCCTCCTTATATCCTCAGTTCCTCGCCTACTAAGCCTCTGCTTTAGAACCTCCAGAGAGGGAGGGACAACGAAGATGAACACCCCCTGAGGGAACTTCTCTTTGATCTGCATCGCTCCTTGAACCTCGATCTCTAATACTATATCATCTCCTCTCTCTAAAGTATCCATCAAAAATTTCTTCGGAGTTCCATAGTAGTTATCGCAATAGACTGCCCATTCTGCCAACTCATCCGCCTCGATCATCTCCCTGAACTTCTCAACTGATACGAAGAAGTAATCATCGCCCTCCTCCTCTCCTTCACGTTGTTTGCGAGTCGTCACCGAGACGGAATAGACTAGTTCAGGAAAACTTCCCCTTAAGCTATTTATCAAAGTAGTTTTTCCTGAACCGGAGGGTCCTGAAACTACCAATATTCTTCCTCCTCTTAAAAGCTCCTTATAATCTTCTGCTAAAGCAATATCATCTCTCTTATTCAATTCTCCTCTCCTTACTGACAAATCTTCCGGAGATCGTATCCGGCAAAACCGCAGATAGGATTACATGATCGCTATCAGTTACTAAGATCGCTCTTGTTCTTCTCCCACAGGTGGCATCGATCAACTTTCCAGTTGAACGAGCTTTTTCCTTCAGCCTCCTCATCGGAGCTGAATCAGGAGTTAGAATCGCCACTACCCTATCAGCCACCACGAGGTTGGAGAAACCTATATTTATTAGTTTGTTATCCATAATTCCTTACCTCTCAGATCATTCTATATTTCTGGCTTGTTCCCTAATTCTCTCCAATATCTCCTTAATTGCGATCACTCTTTTAGTTATATCCAGATCGCTAGTCTTAGAGCCAATGGTATTGGACTCGCGAAGCATCTCTTGTAGGATGAACTCTAGTTTTTTCCCGCATGGCTCAGGCGACGATAGAGTCTCCTCCATCTGCTTAAGATGGCTTTTAAGACGCACTAATTCCTCAGATATATCGCATCTATCAGCGAAAAGCGTTATCTCCATAGCTAAGCGATTTTCATCTACTATACCTTCTGCCTCTAGACTTTGTAACTTAATGCGAAGTTTCTCTTTATACTCCTCCACCACTACTTGAGATCGCTCCTCTATCTTAGCCAGAGGTGACTTCATCTCCTCTAACCTGCTCCTAATATCGTCCTCCAGCTTTTCGCCCTCCTTCTTTCTCATCTCCTGCAGTCCTTCGAGCGCCCCCCAAAGAGCTGGCTCTATAGAATCCCATATCTCCTCTAGGATCTCTTCCTCCTCCTCGATCTCCATAACCTGAGGCATACGTAGAATCGTGTCTATTTCTATCTCCCTCAAAACTCCTAAATGACCTTGCAATTCCTCGATCTGCTTATAATAGACTTCAGCCAGCTCCTTATTTATCTTAGCTGGAACGATGGCTTTCTTCAATCTCTCATAACTAATACCAACTTCCACGTAACCCCTAGCTATCCTTTCCTTAACGAACTTAGTAACATTGCTCTCCAGAGGACGATATTCCCGGGGAAGTCGGCAACGTATCTCAAAGTAACGATTGTTGGTCGAGCGCGTATCCACTGTGAAATGTCGAACAAGATCGCTATATTCACCTCGTCCATATCCGGTCATACTTTTGAGCGTTGAGACGAGAACCACCTCCTAACTTGATCGGATGATAAATAACCCCTCTCCTTTTTCTCTCTTCTCTCCTCCTTTCTCCTCTTCACGATCTCCTCGCGCGAGGAATTTAAATTCGGATCACGATAGGGGACCCCCACGTCGGATAGCACTAGCAAAGCTATGCTCATAGCGCTTAGGCGGGGTAGCTTTCTCCTCGGACTAGCCAATGTTCCCTCTCTCTTCAAGCTAGTAGCAGGACCCCTTCCAATCCGAAAGCCAGCAGAGAGCAATCCAGAGCGAACAGCAGAGGCAGCACTATAGGTTGATAATACAGCCTCTTTCTTCATTTTCCTATACACTTGAGTTAGGAAGTCCACTGTCCAAAGTTCAGGATTTTTAGGAGGAGAGAAGGGATCTAGGAAGACGCAGTCGAACTCTCCTCCGATATCCTGAATAACCTTCCTAGCATCATCTAAAATTATTCTCAAGGAGATATTCCCCTTGCTATAGCTACGAAGCTTGGCCGCTTGCTTTACGATCTCATAGCTTTCCTCAAGACGAGGAGAAAGAGAGAGGGAAGATATAATCCCCAATACTTTAGAATCATTTTCTATTCCAATTATTTCCAATTTACACGCGGAATCGGTCCCTTGAACCTGGTATATAGCTGCCGCCGAGTTGTATCCCAATCCAAAACCGATATCTAGTATCCTTAATTTACCCTGAGATGCTAACTCCTCTATCTGACAAGGCTCAACATACACCGCAAATGCTTCGGAGATAGCTCCGATCTGGGAATGATAGCACTCCCCAAATTCATCAGAATAGAAGGTTACTGAACCATCAGTGGTAATTAGACGCTTCATCTCTTTACATTTCGATGATTATATGGTATGATAGATAACTGTTAAGAATGAAATAGGAGCGATAAGATTGCCTTTAGACGGATTAACCTTAAAAGTAATAAAAGACGAATTGACTGAGAAAATACTTACCGGACGAATCGATAAGATATATCAACCCGATGAGAAAGGGCTCGTGCTAAGAGTAAGAAGCAAAGGGACCTATTTCAACCTGATCTTCTCGATCGATCCCAACAACTTTCGAGTTCACCTAACTGCTCAGCCTCCAGGGAATCTTCCCTCTCCCTCGGGATTTTGTATGCTCCTGCGTAAATATCTAAGCGGAGGAAGGATAGAGAGGATAACTCAATTAGACTTAGATAGAGTGATCTTCTTTCATATAGCTAGGCTCAACGAGATTGGGGAGATGATCATCAATATCTTAGTCGCAGAGATGACGGGAAGATATAGCAATATAATCCTCCTAAGGGGAAGTGATAAGACCATCTTGGGGAGTATGAAGTCCATCACTACTGCTATAAACCGCTATCGGGAGATCTTGCCTGGTAGAGCATATATTCCTCCCCCTCCCCAAAATAAGCTGAATCCCCTAATTCTTACCGCGGAGGAAATAGATGAATTTATATTATCCCTTCCCCTCAAAATGAAGCTGAAAGATGCTTTAGTATCAAACCTAGCTGGAGTGGGTCCTGTTTTAGCCGAGGAAATCACATATAGAGCCGGTCTTGAGAGTAGTATTAAGATAGAGGAGATAGTTCGGGATAAATACTTCAATTTAAAGAGGACTATGGGCGATATATTCTCCTCCCTCGAGAAGGGATATTACTTCCCGGTCGTAGTTGAGGAGAGCGATTCTTCTAAGCCCAAAGCCTATTCGATCATCGATCTGAAGCAGCTTGAAGGTTCTTCCTTCGAGTCCAAGCACTTCGAGAAGTTGAACGAGGCTATGGATTATTACTATAGTCGCTCTATTCAATACGAAAATATCGAGCGGATGAGAAGAAAATTAACTCAGGTTGTCAAGAAAGAGTTAACCAGATGTTACAAGAAGCTCAAATTTCAGAAGAAAGAAATAGCAAGAGCTCGAAAAGCTGATGAATTAAGGTTGAAAGGAGAGTTACTCCTCGCTAACCTACCTCAGTTAAGTTCATCCTTGCTGATAAAGGGGGAAGATGGGGAAACCACAGTGTCAGTAATCAACTATTATGATCCTGAGCAGAGGGAATTATCGATCCCCATAAACCCAAGTTTGGGATTCTCTCAGAACGCTCAAAAATATTTCGCTAAGTATAATAAAGCTAAGAAGAGCTTGAAAGCCGCTTCATTGCAAGCTGAGTTGACCTCCAAGGAGATCGAATATCTAGAACAACTTCAAACTGATGTCGATATAGCCGAATCTGAGCTACTTTTTTCTCAAATCGAAGAGGAACTCCTTAGGGCAGGTTATCTAAAGCCCTCTAAGAAAGTGAGTAAGATCTCTAAGAAGAAAGATTTCTGGATTCGACTAGAGGAATACATCTCCTCAGATGGCTGGAATATATTGGTTGGAAAGAATAGCAGACAAAACGATCTTTTAACTATGAAAATAGCTAAGTCCGACGATCTCTGGTTACACACTAGAGAGATCCCTGGGTCTCATGTGATCATCAGAGCAAAGGGGAAAGGGGAAATACCTCCTGATCGAACTTTGGAGGAGGCTGGGCTATTAGCGGCTTATTTCTCTAAAGCCAGAGAATCAAGTAATGTCCCAGTCGATTATACCTTCATAAGATATGTTAAAAAACCCAAGGGAGCTAAACCGGGTATGGTCATCTATTCCAACCAAAAAACTCTGTTTATTACCCCTGATCCGAAAAAGATCCAAAATCTAAAACGAGTTGATAATTAACTCCTGCCCTTATCTATATAGTCGATGATATGGCAAGCATATTCGTCAAAATAAGTAAGCTGAGAGTCTATCACCTCGTATAGGATATGATAATCCACACTCCAGTAAAGATGAACTAAGATATTTCTCATTCCGGCCATAGCTATCAATTTTTCCCCTAGCTCATAGGATATTACTCCATTATCTCGTAAAATTTCGCCTATCTGTCTATATTCTTCAGGTATCCCTAAACCTTTAGCCGCAATTATATGTCTCCCTAAGTCCAGAGAGGCTTCAATTGCTATCCGCAGATAATGCTCAGATAAGGCTCGCTTATTCCTATCCGAGACGTATTCTTCAAAGCTCAAATAACCAAGCTCTCTGAGTTGCTGAACAGCCTCCCTTATCCTCCCTAAAAATCTCCTCACTATATCCTCATCGATCATCTCCAACTCCCTGAATAATCCCTGCTTTATATGTTGATACAGATAATAACGAGCTTCCTCCCTTATCCATCTGGTATCTTGATATTCAAAGATCGCCTCTTCGACAAATTTTACTTTAATATCATCGCTAAGAGCGTATATCAATAGCCCAGTTTTGATAACTTTAAACTTCAAAGCTGGCGAAGTTCTGCTGAGAAGCACTATATCTATATTATCGGCAGACATCAAGCTACAAAGTCCATTATATAATTCGCTAGAACTATCCTTTAGATCACATCCCTCATCTAATAGAATGGCTATGTCCAGATCGCTTAAGGGAGTCGCTCTATTCTCGACCACTGAGCCAAAGAGGTAGGCAAGTTGGACTCTTCGCAGAGCGAAGAGCTTATGTAAAGCTGATAATTTGGAGATCACATCTTCCCTTTTAAAGATTTTGGGATTCAGACAGGTATCTGGATGCATATCAGCGTTTATCCCCTCCTCCTCTCCTCCCATCTCGGCAGGAATCCGGTATCGATCTCTCCCTCCTCAAACAACGAATCGTTCAATATCGCTTGATGGAAGGGGATAGTAGTGATCACACCCTCGATCTCAAACTCTCGTAAAGCTCGCTTCATCTTAGCCACACACTTCTTCCTATCCTCATCCCAAACAATGAGTTTAGCAAGAAGAGAATCGTAAAAAGGACTGATCTTATAACCTGTATAAAGGTGAGTATCAACTCTGACTCCCGGTCCTCCGGGCGGATGGAAGACCTTGATCTCACCAGTCGAGGGGACGAAATTATCTCCCCAATCCTCCGCATTTATTCTGCATTCCAGGGAATGCCCCCTCAGCTCTATATCGTCTTGACTATATCGCAACCTCTCTCCAGCGGCTATCCCGATCTGAAGCTTCACGAGATCTATCCCGGTGACCATCTCCGTTACGGGGTGTTCCACTTGAATCCGAGTGTTCATCTCCAGGAAATAGAAGTTTTCGTCCCTATCAACTAAGAACTCTATAGTGCCAGCATTAGTATAGCCAATAGCCTTAGCTCCTCTTACCGCTGCCTCTCCTATTCTCGTTCTCAACTCATCGCTTATTCCCAGGGAAGGAGATTCCTCTACCAGCTTTTGATGTCTCCTCTGAATGGAGCAGTTTCGCTCTCCAAGATGAAGGACATTGCCGTAATGATCTGCAAGCAGTTGAAACTCGATATGTTTTGCCTCCTCCAGATACTTCTCCAAATATACAGAAGGATCTCCAAAGGAAGCTTCCGCCTCGGCTTGAGCTGTAGGGAGAAATTTCAGCAACTCGGTCTCATCTCTCGCTATCCTTATCCCTCTACCTCCCCCCCCAGCACTGGCCTTAATCATAATTGGATATCCGATCTCAGCGGCAGTACTTTTATATCTTCTCAGCCCTTCTACTTTCCCCTCAGTTCCTGGGATGATAGGAACTTCAGCACGAAGAAGCATCTGCTTAGCCTGGGCTTTATCTCCCATCGAACGCATAATCTCAGAAGACGGCCCTATAAACTTTATACCACAAGCCTCACACATATCAGCGAAGTTAGGGTCTTCCGCTAAGAAGCCGTATCCCGGATGGATAGCCTCAGCAGAAGTTACCTCAGCCGCGCTGATTATATTGGGAATATTCAAATAACTAGCATTGGGAGGAGCAGGACCAATACAAACTGCCTCATCCGCATATTTGATATGCAAAGAATCTCTATCAGCTTCGGAATAGACAGCTACTGTTTTTATCCCTAACTCCACACAGGAACGAATGATACGTAGAGCAATCTCTCCTCTATTGGCTATTAAAATCCTTTTGAACATAAGTTAATTCTCTCGACCTCAATTTAAGTAGCTTCAAGTAAGTAATTGGTTATTCTCGGTTTTTCGCTAGGGAGTTCGAGATATAACTTCCCCCTCACCCTATCCCTCTCCCACGAGGGGAGAGGGAACATAATTAAGCCCCTCT
>CAZSTA010000027.1:0-26413 GCA_964609495.1 uncultured bacterium
GGGAATTTGAGGATAGATTAAAGAAGGTAGTAAACGAGATATGTGGCTCTGGAGATATAATTCTCTTCATCGATGAGCTTCATACCTTGATCGGAGCAGGGGCGGCTGAAGGGGCTATCGATGCCGCTAATATCTTGAAGCCAGCTTTAGCTAGAGGGGAGTTACAAGCAATCGGAGCAACCACTCTGGAGGATTATCGAAAGTATATCGAGAGGGATGCGGCCCTAGAGAGGCGTTTCCAACCAGTGATGGTAAATGAGCCGACTGTAGAGGAGACGATCGAGATCCTGAAGGGATTGAGAGGAAGATATGAGGAACATCATCAGTTGAAGATAAGTGATGAGGCTTTGATATCCTCCGCTAAGCTGGCTGATCGTTATATTACCGATCGTTTCCTTCCCGATAAGGCTATCGATCTGATGGATGAAGCCGCCTCGAAGGTGCGATTGGGGATGTTCTCAGTTCCTCCCGAGGTGAGGGAATTAGAGCAAGAGATAGAGATTTTGGATAGAAAGAAGGAGGCGGCCATCCATGAGCAGGAGTTCGAGAAGGCGGCTAAGTTTCGAGATAAAGGGATGGAGCTCAGGGAGAAACTAGAGGAGCTCAGGAGTGAGCTCAGTAAAGCTAGTGAATGGGGAGACACGGTAGTTGGAGAGGAGGATATAGCCGAGGTCGTATCGAGTTGGACCGGCATTCCCGTGATTCGCTTGGAGGAAAGTGAGTCGAGGAAGCTGCTCCGCATGGAGAAAGAGTTACATAAGCGGGTCGTTGGACAGGAGGAAGCTATCGTATCCATCTCCAAAGCTGTGCGCCGGGCGAGGGCTGGCTTAAAGGATGCGAAGAGGCCAGTTGGATCATTCATCTTCCTTGGGCCTACGGGAGTTGGGAAAACGGAGTTAGCTAAAGCTTTATCAGAATTTCTCTTTGATGATGAAGATGCGCTTATCAGGTTAGATATGTCGGAATATATGGAGAAACACACCGTCTCCCGTTTAGTTGGTTCTCCTCCTGGCTATGTTGGATATGAGGAAGGAGGACAACTTACCAAGGCCGTGAGGCGTCATCCCTATTCAGTGGTTCTCTTCGATGAGATCGAGAAGGCTCACCATGATGTCTTCAACATTCTCCTTCAAATTATGGAGGATGGTCGCCTGACCGATAACCGAGGAAGAACGATTGATTTTAGGCATACTGTTTTAATTATGACCTCCAATGCGGGAGCTGAACTTATAGATAAGAATGTATCTATTGGCTTCCAAACTAAGTCAACTGAGAGGAGCAGGGAGGCTGATTATAAGAATATGAAGTCGAAGGTGATGGGAGCTTTACACCAAAGCTTCCGCCCAGAATTCTTAAATAGGGTGGATGAGGTAATAGTATTTCACTCTCTAACTAGGGAGGAATTGCAGGAGATAGTGGAGATACAATTGAAGCGGGTCGAGAGTGAACTGAGGGAGAAAGATATCTTGATAGACGTGAGCGATGAAGCTAAAAAATTATTGGCTGAACGAGGGTATGATCCTAAATATGGGGCGAGGCCCCTTCGTCGTGTCATTCAGAAGTTGATAGAGGATGCCTTGGCAGAGGAGGTTCTAAAGGGAACATTCGGGCCAGGGGATATAGTTTTCGTTGATGCAGAGGATGGAGAGATCGTTTTTGCTAACCGAGGTAAGCTATCCTCAGTGGAGGATTGTGACAAAGAGGTTATCCACCAGTAGAGAGGGAGAGATTCTTCCCATATTTTTATATAAGGTAAACGGTTTTTTGTTTCAAGAGCTAGGGGATCACTCTATAAGCGGTCAGTTCTTTATCTCTGACCGCTTATAGAATATTTGAGGAGATAATAATTGGCCAGAAGTAAAGTTATATATCGTTGTTCCGAGTGTGGCTATGAATCTATAGGCTGGTTGGGACGCTGTCCTGATTGCGGTAGCTGGAATACCTTCGAGGAGAAGCCACGAGAGGTCAAAAGGGGTAATATAGGCGAAGGTAGCAATCAGCCAGTACCTATCAGTAAAGTTCAAGCTGATTCGCGGAATAGATACTTAACCTCCTTAAGCGAGTTCGATCGGGTGTTAGGAGGAGGTATAGTTCCAGGCTCGTTGATTCTAATCGGAGGAGATCCTGGGATAGGTAAATCTACTCTTCTGCTACAGGTATCAGATAAATTAAGCAAAAGATATAGTCCTGTTCTCTACGTCTCAGGCGAGGAATCTGCTCAGCAAACTAAGTTGAGAGGGATAAGGTTATCAATCTTATCCGAGAAGCTCTATGTTATGGCTGAGACAGATATTCGGATTATAGGGAATGCTATTATCTCCCTGAATCCCAAGGTGGTCGTGATCGATTCGATCCAATCCGTTTATGATCCTGATTTATCATCGAGTCCGGGGAGTGTGAGTCAGGTTAGAGGGTGCACTAGCAGGTTGATGGCTTATGCGAAGAATAATAATATCTCCATATTCATAGTTGGGCATGTGACGAAGGAGGGGATTATAGCAGGTCCTCGTCTGGTAGAACATATAGTAGATGCGGTTCTATACTTCGAGGGTGATCGACATTATATATATAGAATCTTGAGAGCTGTTAAGAATCGCTTCGGTTCTTCTAATGAGATCGGTTTATTTGAGATGAGGGAGCAAGGATTAGTTGAGGTCCCTAATCCCTCTCAGATCTTCCTAGCTGAGAGACCTGAGCAAGTTTCGGGTTCAGTAGTAGTTTCTAGCTTAGAGGGAACTCGACCTCTACTGGTGGAGATCCAAGCGTTGGTAAGCACCGCTAGTTTTACCTCCCCTCGCCGAATGACCACCGGGGTAGATTATAATCGAATATGCTTGATATTAGCGGTATTAGAGAAGCGGGTGGGGTTATCTATTGCCGATCAGGATGTATATGTGAATGTTGCCGGGGGAATGAGGATAGATGAACCTGCGGCAGATCTTGGGGCGGCGGTAGCTATAGCTTCCAGCTTCAAGGATATGATGGTCGATCCAGAGGTTGTCCTTTGCGGTGAGGTAGGATTGGCTGGAGAGGTGCGAGCGGTAGGACAAGTGGAGAAGCGGATAAGGGAAGCTGTCAAGCTGGGCTTCCGTAGATGCATAATCTCTGAGGGTAATATGAAGGGGTTAAACTTGGATGATGGTATTCAGGTGTTGGGAGTTAAAAATGTCCAGCAGGCTTTGGAATATGCGCTGCTTGATTGATATATTTTAAAAAATTAAGATTGGAAAGGAGGTGTTAACAAACGATATGAGTAAACGATTTCTTAAGATCTTCCTTGTGCTTTTAGGGGTAGTCCTAATCTTCAAGGTCTCCAGTTCCCAACTTGTAACTCAGTATCTTCCCTCTCCGCCAGGAACGTTTTATTTTTTGATTCAGTTGGGATTCATTATAGTTGGTGGGCTGTTTGGTTATCTTATAGCTCTTCTACTTATCTCGGAGATGTCCAGAATATCAGAGGCGATGGAAAATGGGATCCGAAATACCTCTCCTGGTGAATTAGCGGCTGGTGGTTTAGGAATGCTAGCTGGGTTGCTCATCGCTTTTATCCTCTCCCGAATGTTGTTATTTCTAGGGGAGTCCGGGAGATATTTATCCTTACTTTTAGCTTTGATATTCTCCTATCTAGGATTTATAGTTGGAAGTAGAGAGGGAGAGATTCTGATCAGTATTGGGCGGAGACGCGCTGTTTCAGACAAGACGTCAACCGAGGCCGAAGCCTATTCTAAGATCTTAGATACCAGTGTCATTATAGATGGGAGGATAGCGGATGTCTATCAGACTGGCTTCGTCGAGGGAAACATTATAATACCTAGATTCGTCCTTCAAGAGTTACAGCATATCGCTGATTCCTCGGATACCTTGAAGAGAAGCAGGGGAAGACGCGGGTTGGATATCTTGAATCGAATGAGGAAGACCGGGGATTCACAGGTCAAGATAAGTGAGCAGGACTTCGAGGAGATTCGGGAGGTAGATGCTAAGTTAGTGAAGTTGGCAAAAGTTATCAATGCCAAGATCGTAACTAATGATTATAACCTCAATAAGGTGGCGGAATTACAAGGGATAAAGGTATTAAATGTAAATGAGTTGGCGAATGCGGTAAAGCCTTTGGTCCTTCCCAGTGAAGAGATGGTAGTTCACGTTCTGAAGGAAGGTAAAGAGGCTAACCAAGGGGTGGCCTACTTGGATGATGGCACTATGGTTGTCATTGATGATGGGAAGAGATATATTGGAGAAACTATAGATGTGGTTGTGACCAGTGTTCTCCAGACTACTGCTGGTAGAATGGTATTCGCTCGAGTTGGACCTGATGAGATATAGGATATTAGTTGATACTAAGCGAAAAATCGATAGGGAGGTATAATATGGGCGGTCAGGGTTACATGCCGGACGAGTTACCTATCCCCGATATCCTGGAGTATAAACCGGTCTCTTTATTGAAGGTTCGGGAGACGAGAGTGGAGAAGGCGAGATATCCAGCTATTGATATCCATAATCATCTTCTCTTTGAACCTGATAGATCGGCAGAGCAGTATTTGGAGATTATGAACTCTGCTGGGGTGGAGCGAATATTAGATTTAACCGGTAATCTGATATTCAAGGGAAGTTTGGCTAGGCGGGCTGTAGATAAAGGCTCGGTTCAGGAGACTCAGAAGGAATTCGCTTTCAAATATCCTGATCGCTTCTCCTTCCTTACTATGTCCGATCTAGCTCCTAGGGAGGAGGGAAATCCGAAGATCGATGCCGATTTTGGGGAGAGAGCGGCCGCAGAATTGGAGGAGGATGTAAAGAGGTCTGCAAAGGGATTGAAAGTTCTGAAGGATCTCGGTTTGCGGATCAAGGACTCCGAGGGAAAGCTAGTTCCAGTCGATGATCCTCGTTTAGATCCACTTTGGGAGAAGTGTGCCGAATTAGAAGTTCCAGTGCTGATCCACACTGCCGATCCCGATTCCTTCTTCAGCATTCCCCCTGATAGATTTAACGAGGAAGTCAAAGAGTTGATAGCTCATCCCGATTGGAGCTTCTCTGGGCCAGAATTTCCCAATAAGGAGGCTCTGCTTCAACAGAGGGATAATCTCCTTCGCAATCATCCCCAAACTATATTCGTTGGAGCGCATCTCGGTTCTATGTCCAATGATCTCGCTAGTCTTGGGAGAACTTTGGATGAATATCCCAACTTCTTCGTTGATACCTCAGCTAGGGGGAGATATATTGGTCGTCAGCCTCGCACTGCAAGGGAATTCTTCCTCAAATATCGAGATAGAATCTTATTTGGAACAGATTCATCCCCCAATGTTGATACCTATCGCATTTGGTGGAGATTATTGGAGACCGAGGACGAATATTTCGATCCTCCGGAGGCTGATTATATCTTCTGGAAGGCTTATGGGTTGGGTTTGCCTGATGAGGTATTAAGGAAGGTTTATCGTGATAATGCGATGAGGATTTTCGGATTTTGATCTTCTGAGTTAGAATATAAACATATCTTATTTAAGTGGATTTACAATTTGGAGATTTTCACGTCTAGCTGCTTCTAAAAGCCTGTTATCTGAGCAAATAAAAGTGAGATCCATATTTAACTCGTCTTGAAAAACTAGAGCTGATGCTAGATGAATGGCATCGAAGCCCCTCAAAGGATAATTTTCAATTAATCCCTCTGTTCGGTTTATAATATCATCAGTAAGCTCAATAACCACATAGAAATTTGACCAGTCATTTTTGAACCCTGCTAGTACTCTCTGATAATCATCCATAGATAGCATCCCTTCCCTTCTCTTCCTCATCAAAGCGGATATGATCTCAGCATACGCTATTTTCGAGACAACAATAATAGAAGAATTTATAATCAGTTCTTGAACTATCTTTGTTCCAAGCTCTCGGTAGTAACGTTTAACTAAGGCACTAGTATCTAAATATACTAATTTCATCTTCTATCCTCGATGATTATCTCAGATAGAGATTTGCCTCTACCCTCCACAGGTTCAAATTCCCTCCTCAAAATCTTATCTGGCACCTTAATAATCCCTCTAGCTGCGATCGCCAAAAGTTTCTTTTCCACTTCTCTCATACGTGATCCTCTCAATACACTCAAAAGCCATCCCAGTTCCTGTTCATCCATTTCCTCAATTTCCCTCAATAGTTCATCTTTAACATTCATATTATTCACCACTATGAATTAATCCTTAGTTTTATCCTCTAAGAACCTCTTTCTTTGATAAAGGATATAAACAACAGCACTTCCCTAAATCTTAGTATAACATAAATCAATGGACTTTTCAATAGACAATCTTTTGATAGTAGCATATAAAATCGGGGATCTACTAGGCAGATAATCTCCTGTCCAAATAATCATCCTACTCTTCATTGAGGATTTTTAGATTTTGATCTTCATTTGGAAATCTGGAGATAAATAAAGGGTATGAGGATTAGAGAATCGCATACTTAGAAGTTACTGGGATATTTTACCCTCCTTCTTCCAAACTTTCTATCTGTTCTCGTATTCTCTGGGCAAGAGATGGATAGTATTCATCAGCTAAGGGTAGATATAACTTTTTAGTCTCAGTGATATATCTCCTTCTCTTGCCAGGGATGGGGGATTTATCGAGTTCCAATAGATTCTGCAAGCGATCGACTAGCTTAATCAAAATTACGTCTTTTCCTGCTTTAATAATCTGATTCAAATAAGCTTTATTTTTCTTATTTCTACTTAAGAAAATCTTAGAGGGCTTAGTTAAAGCTTCGACTTTATCCACTATCTTGCCTGCTAAGAGATCGTTGATTTGCAGTTTGATCGGACTATCCTCTAATACATCATGTAACAATGCTACCGCTATGAGATCGGGATCATATATCTTGCACTCATCTATTAAAAAATTGGCTACTTTGAGGGGATGGTTGAAGTATGCCTCCCCGTGATCTCGCTTCTGATTTCTATGCACCTCCTCAGCTAATTCATAAGCTTTTGCCAGGGAGGTCATAGCCACGTTTGGATTCCTTGAACGCAATTTGGATAGGAGATCCTTTAAAGATATCACATAATAGGACATATTCGATTCCTTAAAAAAGGAAACTTTTTAACCTTGAGTCCTATTGGAAGCAAAAGTTTCCTTTTATCTGATATTCACTTCAGATGTTTTATCACCCTAGCAGGAACTCCTACGGCTACGGAGAAGGGGGGGATATCCTTATTAACTACTGCTCCTGCTCCGATAACACAAGCCTCGCCGATATTCACTCCGGGCAGGATGATAGAGCCTGCGCCTATCCAAGTTCCTTTTCCAATAGTTATCCCTCCTGCATTTCGGGGGTAATACTTCCGCAGGGGCATTCTTCCTGGATCGGAGTGAGTCAAGAAGGTCACCTGAGCAGAGATAGAACAGCTCTCTCCGATGCTTATCGATTCCACCAGATCGAAGAGATCACAACGACCGATATAACAATCATTAGCTATCCTCAGATTCGAGTAATCGTTAGTTACCACAGCATTATCCAAGATAATCCCCGCGGATAAATTAACTCGATCGCCTATCTTAGCTCCGAAGCTTCTTAGGAGCGGAGCAAGATGTCTTTTAGGGATGTTGGATAAGCGAAGGCTGACTCCATCTATCCCATATAGGAGATAGGTGATTCTCAGGGAGAGGTAAAGCCAAGGATACATAATGCAATTTCGAATAAGGAACAATTTTACCTCCTCTAATACCCTGTAGCCTCTAACACTGCCTCCACCGTTGCTGGAACTGTAGCTGGCTTTTCGGCGGTCATTATCGCTCGATCTGGGTCTTTCAGACCATGTCCGGTTAGAATACAAACCACCCTTGAACCCCTCTCGAAATATCCCCTCCGACTCATCTTTCTAACTCCAGCTACTGAAGCCGCCGAGGCTGGCTCTACAAAAATACCCTCTAAACTCGCTAGCATCTGATAGGCCTCTAGTATCTCCTCATCAGTGACCTTATCGATCAAGCCTCCAGACTCATCCCTAGCTGAGACAGCCTTCTTCCAACTGGCGGGATTACCGATCTTGATCGCAGTAGCTATCGTTTCAGGATGGGTTATAACCCTATCCTCTACGATTGGGGCGGCGCCTGCGGCTTGGAAACCGATCATCTTCGGCAACTTAGTTATCGAACCGTTTGCTTTATACTCCTTATATCCCTTCCAATAGGCGGTGATGTTGCCCGCGTTCCCCACTGGGATAGCATGATAGTCCGGGGCATCTCCCAGAACATCACATATCTCGAAAGCCCCAGTCTTCTGTCCCTCGATCCTATTCGGGTTTATCGAGTTCACTAAAGTTATGGGATATTTCGCGGTTATCTCCCGAACTAACTTTAACGCCATATCAAAATTCCCTTCCACAGCGATGACCTTCGCCCCGTGGATCATAGACTGAGCCAGCTTTCCCATCGCGATCATTCCCTTTGGAATTAATACCACACATGATATCCCAGCTCTAGCGGAATAGGCCGCGGCGGAAGCCGAAGTATTACCAGTTGAGCCACACATCACCATCTTAGAACCGTCCTCGAGGGCTTTGGAGACAGCCATCGTCATCCCTCGATCCTTGAAGGAAGCGGTGGGATTCAACCCCTCGTACTTGACATATATCTCTAAGCTTCCTCCGATCTCCTTCGCCAAGCGATCGACCTTGATCAGAGGGGTATTACCCTCTAGCAGGGTTATTATCGGGGTCTTATCGCTCACTGGCAGATATTCCTTGTATTCAGCTATTACACCTCGCCACATAGTTTTATTCCCCTTCCATTCTGATCAGAACGCTTTTGCCTTTAATAACTTCTAATTTGTCTATCTCCTTCAAAGCCCTATTTATATCCCTCTCCAAAGCCTCGTGAGTCAACATCACGATAGGAACAACATCTCCTACGCTCCTCCTCTCCTTCTGCACTACGGTAGCGATAGAGATATTATTATCACCCAAGATCTTGGCGACTCTAGCCATAACCCCCGGTTCATCCACCGCCATTACTCGCAGATAATAGCGAGTAATTATATCCTCCATACTCTTAATCTTCTTTGTCTCCGCTCCGAAGGGCAGGGCATGTTGAATGGCTCGTCCCGATTTCTTATTGACCACCTCCAGTCGAGCGATATCTATTATATCACCTATGATCGCGCTAGCGGTGGGCATCTGTCCTGCTCCCTTTCCGTAGAACATCATAGAGCCAACAGCATCACCAGTTACATATACTGCGTTGAACTCGTTCTTAACGGAGGCTAGAAGATGATCTTGAGGGATCATAGTGGGATGGACTCTGACCTCTATCTCATTGTTCTCCTGCTTAGCTATGGCTAGAAGTTTGACAGCATAACCCAACTCTTGAGCATATAGGATATCTTGAGATGATATATCGGATATCCCTTCGCAATATATGTCTTCCAGATGCACCTCGACTCCAAAGGCTATGGTAGCTAAGATCGTGATCTTATGGGAAGCATCAATCCCCTCTATGTCAAGAGAGGGATCCCTCTCCGCATATCCCTTCTCCTGAGCCTCGGCCAGCACTTCGGCGAAATCTCGTCCCTCATCTGTCATCTTAGTCAAAATGTAGTTAGAGGTGCCATTTATTATGCCATATATCTCCTCTATCCTATTAGCTAATAGCCCTTCTCGAAGAGCTCTAATAAGCGGGATCCCTCCTCCTACACTTCCCTCGAAATAGAGCTCCACGTTATTATCCGCGGCGAGTCGCAACAACTCGCCTCCATATTTAGAGAGGAGCGCTTTATTGGCAGTTACTACATGCTTTCCAGCTAATATCGCTTTGCGAATAAAGGTTCTAGCAGGTTCATAGCCTCCTATTAGTTCTATTACGATATCGATCTCAGGATCGGAGAATATATCGTCCGCTAAGGTTGTCAGTATATCTGGGGAAACTTCGACTCCCCGCTCAGTAGTGATGTCCAGATCCGCTATCTTCTTGAGTTCAAGCGATATCCCGGTCTTTCTGATCAAATCTCGAGATCGCTCTTTTAAGATCTTAGCAACACCTGTGCCTATCGTCCCAAAGCCGATCAGTCCAATTACAACTTTTCTCATACTATCCTCCTATGTAGAAATTGAAATTATGTTCTATCCCACCTGACTTTGATGTTATAATCATTGCCTTCAAAGTCTGCGAAATCGATTAATCTTCAACAACATGTTTACTGAACTGCTTTCGATAGAACCTCCACATATCCGAGTCCCAGATGGATCTCGGCTGGAGACATTCGCTGGCTCGATATGCCATCTCCATCGTATGATGGGTGTTATCATGAGCAAACAGTCCCTGCCGTCCCAAGGAAACCAGACCAGAGATCTGACTGAGATAGTCATCCACAATTCGAAATCGTGGCTCAAAATTTAAATCATACGTGGGATACGCATACGACAGATGCCGAATAAATGCGGCTTTGATGGGGGATCCTACAGGAAGCCCAACATTCATCAGGTCCTTGATGACAAGGGAGCTAATCTCATCTTCCGATGCCCTCCAGATATCATCGCCGAATGAACAAGGAATCTCGACGCATAGCCCAGTGGTTCTATGAGGTTCCTGAGAATCGCTATAATTCTTAGGCTCCGACAGGCGTGAAAATATCGTATCGCTTTCGGGAAAATAATGGGCATCATAAGGAGTGAAATGATCTGTCCCCAGCACCAGATAACAGAGAACCATCGTCCGATATTGAATATGCTGACAAGCATTTCTTACCTCTAGCGGTGGTTCTGGTCGCAAACAGTTCACCAAATTAGGCACAGGGATAGTAGAGAACAGAAAGTCTGGAAAGATCTCTTCACAACTAGACCTTATCGGAGATTGATCCC
This sequence comes from uncultured bacterium, assembly GCA_964609495.1. GTDB lineage: Bacteria > CAZSTA01 > CAZSTA01 > CAZSTA01 > CAZSTA01 > CAZSTA01. The sequence continues at coordinate 10,829 of CAZSTA010000027.1, forward strand.
TAGCTTGCTCGGTCTTGCTCGGTCTCACTACAATGCTAGCCAGACGACCATTCCGCAAGCGAATCTCTTGAACTGTAGTAGAGAGCTGGATCTCGCCTCCCAAATGCTCGATCTCTCGTTTCAGGACCTGGCTAATTTGTCCAAAACCTCTGCGCGGGTAAAGGAAATGCCCGGCTCCCTCGGGCTTAAATCCCGGTATTACCGCCAGTGCCTTGCGCACAATTCTGGCTATATTATTGGCTGATACACGCCGTTCGGCCTGAACGGTCGCGATCTCCTCGGGGTCTAATCCCCACAGCTTACGCGCATAGGGAAAATAGAAAGTATCGCAGATAGTCCATCCTAATCTGTCTAATAGCACATCGGCAAACGAAGCATAAGGCTTGCGTTCCCGTCTGAGGTGTTTAGTTATTATATCCCACCCAATTCCAACGATAAAGGATGGGGGCAAGTGTAGGGCGAGATCGAGGAAGTTCAGAGGGAACTTGACAGAACGTCCCGATAACCAGATACGTCCATTGCGGGGTCGATCAAGCAGGTCCGAACCCAGAAGAGTCCGAATATCCTGCAATATGTCTGGAGCAATCACTGGATGCAAGCGATGGCTGCCATGATCAAAATACAGTCCTTCATACTCAAAGCTCGCGGTAAGGCCTCCCACATATGGTTTCTGTTCGATCACCACTACTTCGGTGTTTAAGTCGGGGCGACGCAATAATTTCATTGCTAGGGCTAATCCTGCGGGACCAGCGCCTAAAATCAGGATCTTTTGCTTCATTATTGCCATCTCCAGTAAACACAACCAAATCTATCGTGTTAGTCGTTGAGGCAGTCCATTTTTGCCAAGCACGGGAATTCAACCGATTGATGAACTATCTGTCACTACACCACCCCTAACGTAGGTCTTTGGCAGGTCCTTGTTGTAACTCGGAGGATAGTAACTTCTCAGAACGTGTTCTAGCAGGTCTATCCACAACAAAGATGATGGCGCCAACTAAAGTAAAAGCCCACATGGTCAGTAGCTGTAGGATACTATATACCACCGCTGCCTCTTCATTGACCCCGAACCATCCGAAGAAAACAACGAAGCTAGCTTCTCGAATCCCGTAACCACCTATAGATGGTAGTAGCATTGCGATAAAGATTAGCGGTATCACAACAGGAAAACTGAACCAAGGGGCATAAAAATCTGGGATTGATCGCGATAATACGAAGCCTGCCAGAATATAGCTCAGTTGATTCAACAGGGAAAAACCTATTGCCGATAAAATCACGTGCGGATTCGCCCGGCAGGTATCCAGAACTTCAAACACATCTTTGATGATCATCCGTATTCTGAGTAGGGGTAAAATCTGAAGCAACCTAATGAATAGCTTTCGAAATCGAGGGCTTAAGCAAATAAAAATTAGAGTTGCTAAAAATAGGGTCAGCATAAGCATGGATACCAGGACATTCCTTAGGACATCAAACTTGGATACCGCAACCAGACAGGCGGATATCGCAAGGCATACGGTTACTAGAAAACCGATAAAACGTTCGACAAGAATCGTTCCCATAATTCCTGCTAATGAGAAACCATGGCTTTTGGCTGCAAGGATTCCTCTGACTAAATCTCCACCTTTTCCTGTTGGCAAGAAGACGTTAAAGAAGCTACTGATAAGATGCCAACGCATCACTTCTCCGAAGGTCATTGGATATCCGCATATTTCTGCTATCCGTCGCCAGCGCAAAGAGCAGGGCACAAAGGTAAAGGAGAAAATCGCCAGAGCAACCCCTGCGATCATCCAATCAACGTCGGCAAGTTGCTCAAGGATGGTATTCCAATTAACTGTGAAAACCAACCAAACTATCGCGCTAACCGAGACTAATATCTTAAACACAGATATAAGAGGACGGAACCTGCCTCCTTTTTTCTGTGGATCCAGAATCGTTATGTCTGTAATCTTGCGCTTCACTTATCTATCTGGCTCCTTCTCCTTCAACTTGGACACAACGAACTTGAATTTGCCAGGTGCGCGAAATGGCACCTCTTCGACTAGATGAATACGGATATTCATCGCTTCCCCTAGTTTCCTCTTCAGGTCGGCACACAGGAAAGTCTTGACCCCATCACTGTAATCCCTAGCAGGGACCAGATACACATCCAAAGTCCGAGGCTCCTCTTGCACAAGCTGAGCTATTCGGATCCCTCTGGCAGGGTAAAACACGGAAGATAGGCCTGAGACCCATTTTCCCTCTGCGGTTAGGAGGCGATCATCAATTCTGCCGGTAATCCTCTCTACCAATGGTAATGTTCTTCCACAAGAGCAAGTCCGATCAGATTGGATCGCATAGTCCCCCGTATCATAGCGAAGCAAGGGAAATGCTTTGTTGTGAAGGCCGGTCGCCACGATTCGTCCCTCTTCACCCGGTTGAGCAGGTGTCCCATCCTCTTTGATGATCTCCACAATACCATACTCCGAGGCGATGTGATATCCTCCCTCAAGACATTGACAGATGAGAGCATTATGCTCCATTAGACCATAATTATCGCATACTGGAACTCCTGTCCAGGCTTCGATGAACCTTCGTTGGTGATCCAGAAGTGCTTCCGAGGAAGTGACTACATATTGGGGTTTTGTATCGTCTATCCCAGCCTCATCCAGGAGATGGCAGAGGGTATTGATCGCCGCGGGATGACCGCGCCACAATTTTAGGTGATACTTGCGCAAGATTGTCGCATATCTCTCGATGTTCGAGGCATCCATATTATCTGAGGATACCACAAGTCCCCGACATCTCCAATTCCATAGGTAGCCATTAGGCGCATCAAGTATGCGACTATGAATATCAAGAAATGGCTCACCCAATCGGTAACCTGTCCAGGAGAATTGTCTCCATATACAGGTAAGCTCAAGCACGTTGATATCTATGTCCCAGTAAACACGCAGCGGGGTGCCAGTTGTCCCGCTGGTAAGGAGTTCCTGCGGTCGGTATCTCTCAAAATTGTCGGCTTTGAATTCCTCGTGATGATCAAGCAAAACATCCTTGTTAGTGATGGGAATACGCGATAGATCTTCGAGAGAAGCAAAATCGGACCGATGTAATCCAAGCTCTGCAAACAACTTGCGGTAATAAGGCACATTATCGAAGCAGTGATCCAGTAACCTGGACAGGAGCTTCCATTGCAAAGCCAGCAGTTTCTCAGGGGGGTAATACTGGCTTTTCCAAAGAATCCATCGCCAATAGAGAAGACGCCGAGGGGAAAGAAAATCCGATATTCTGAACTTAATCATAGCATTCTCCTTTCGGCAAATCTTTTGATAATGGAGTTGGGATAATTATCTTGATTACCCCTCTCTTTTCATCTCCTGCTTTGAGGGAAAGATCGTATCGTGTACTTGATTAGCTATTAAGAAGATCACCATTGGAATAGGTGTTAGGAGGACTCTACCTAAGGAGGATAAATAAGGATTTGTAGGAAGCCCTGTAATTATATGTATTGTAAAATATAGAGCTGTAACTAACACCACAAAAGTGAAGATATATATGAGTGGGGAGAGAAATGTTCTCTTCAAGTGAAATATAGTCGCTAGAAAGAAGACGAACCAGGCTATTCCCCACCTTCCACTATACAATATCTCCTCGAAAAATTTAGCCTTTATAGACGGAAACCTATCCCACTTATCAACTATTGTTTGCAAATTCGTTAAGGTGAATCGAGTATCTTGGAGATTCATAAGCTCCTTAAAGATCTGCCAAGGTCCCATAATTGCGACTACTATAAGCAAATACATAACGAAATAGGTTAGCCTCTTTCGAATACTACCTTTAAAATCAAAGACCAGGAACAGAGAAAGGATACCTGTAATAATCATAGCTAAAGGTAATCCTTCATTCTTGGTCCAGCCTGCAAGTCCCGCGAAGATCGCTGAGATTATCAGGTATTTTCTATTCGCTACCTCCTTGGTCTCTTCTGATAACTCCTCGGCAGGGAAGTTCTTAAAGGAGGTATTATTAACCATTAGGAGAAAGAGGAACATCGTACTTACCGTGCAGTAGTAAGTTAGGGGGAGATCAGCAAAACCCTTATTAGCGTGAAATAATAGCAAAGGGATACTGGACATTAAGAGGGTGTAGATGAGCGCATATTTTCTGGAATATAATCTTCTCAATCCGCAGAAGAAGATGGCTAATAGAGAGGAGAAGTATAACGGGAATATTATCTTCACCAACAGATCGTTCCAGCTTCCTAGGCATGTATATAGCCAAGTTTCGCTCAAAGGGATAAGTAGAGGATAATCCGGGTGAATGCTTATCGGATCATGGAAGTAGGAAAGGGGAAGAGCTCTCTCGGAGTAAAATATCCTCGCTTTTAATCCCCAAAAGGCGAAATCATCTGAATACCAAAGAGGGGTAATTAAAGCCATAAAAAAAGCATAGAATAGGTGAAAGATGATAATCCCGATGACAATCTTCTCCCAGAGAGCAAGAGGTTCTCTCTGAAGAAAGACTTTCCTCAATCTATCTGGAAGCCCATAAGCAACTACTCTCCGAATCTTTAAGATGAGGATCGCTAATATGCTTATAAATAATAAGCTTCTCCCCAGAGAAACTATCCCATGAATAAATTGAATAGCGTAAAAGAGGAGAAGCACAGTCGGAAGATAGCTTGTAGCATCGTCTCTCAATACCCTCTGGATATTGATATTGCCCGGGTAAGATATGATTAGCGAATATAATATCCAGATCGCAAGATATATTATAGTGGAGTATATTACTATGAGCAACAGCCTAAGGTCGAAGAAGGATACTCCCCTGCCCTGCTGAAGCGAGACCATCTTAAGGAAAATTCCTAGAACCACTCCCATCGTTAGCATTATGATATTAGACCTTATGTTAGTCGAGTCTTTGAGGAACTTGAGCGAAGCAATTAGCTCAACTCTTATCCGCTGGAAGCTTTTGCTCTTCACCAAAGCGATGAGCCATAGGAGAATACAAGGTAGAAATATATACCAGAAGCTGAAGGGGATCTTCAGCGAGGAGATTAAAAGCATCTCTAATGATATAAAACCAAGTCCTATGCCAAAGGATAAGGCTATCCTCTCGATATAGGAGCTTCTGAAATCCTTCCCTAAGATCAGAGATAGGATAGCATATCCTGTGAGTAAAGGAATAAATAATCCGATGATTAATCTTAATGATTCTATCATTTCTTTCCCCTATTCCTAGATGGCTCTCAAGCAACGCGGAGTTACTCTTTCTCCTCAGCTTTGCCGAATAGAACTATCCCCACTGGATCATCTCCTAACACCTCTAAAGCTGTTCCCGAGGGCGCTCCCTTAACTCCGATCACCGCATGAGCATATCTAAATAACCCCTTTACACTCTGGGAGGCTCCAATAGAGCGCAGAGCTTCTACCGCCTCCTCCGTCAGGCTCCCTGAGGCCTCATCCGCAACTGCGGCTATCACTACCCTCCCAGAGGGGATCTGCTTTATAAAATTTGCCAGCTTGTGAGAAGCCTCGGCTGAACCACAGGTATCGAAGACCTTATTACCTTCCATCTCACCGCTGATACTATCTAAAACTGTAATATTATATCCCCGTCTGCTGAGAGAAACATTCATCCCTTCTAGGTATATCCTGGCATAGGAGCCATCCTCAAAACCAGCGCTTTGAACCATTATATCTATTGGAGAAATAATCCCAGTATTCCCTATTTCCCCATCGAGCTCAATCTTGAATCCCCTCAACTTCAGGAGAGTTAATATCTCCGATAGGGAGGCTAAACGATATAGCTTAGCATAAGGAGGAATTATCCCTAAAGAAACGATATAATTAGTCACTCTATCTTTATCTCCTGAGCTATCATCTGCAACGATCTTATCTGGATAAAGCCTCGCTTCCTCTAGGTAATTCTCCGCCAATTTATGAGCTTTCTCGATTAAAGGAGAACAGATATTTACTATCTCCCGCCACTCTGGATCATTATGAGGATCCTCTACAACCTCCTCCATATATAAATTTTTAATCATTATATACCCAGTGTTATATCTGTAGATAACGGTATGTCCCTCCGGAAGCTTTACCTCCCAACCTCTATAATCAGCAATTATTATATTGCTACCCTGTCTCAATTTGCGAGGATATAAATAATAATTTGCTTTGAAATAGTAATAACCTTCCGGAAAGATATAACCAATATCTATTCCTTTCGGAAGCTTTCTATCGCAAAACATTAAGAAGTCATAAAAACCCTCGGCAGTAGTAAGCCTCCTCTTGCTCTCTAAAGACAGTCCTGCCAGCCTTTGATACTCCCTAGTAATCTCAATAACTCTACTATGATCTTCCCCCACTATCAAAAGTACCCATATTACTCCTAAAAAGAGAAAAATCCTTCTAGTATCTCTTATCAACATTACCTTTGAACCTCTAAATCCATTTCTAAACCAAAGAACTAAAGATTTCAAAAGTAAAAGCGAAGTGAGGATAAAAGTGGTGAAATAGATATTAAATAGCGTGCCATTTGCCATAGAGGTATATTCCTCCATTTAGCTTTCAAAAAGATCGGAGGACTAGCTTTTCAAACACTTGTAAAATTCGCATTCATTTGAAACCCACTAGTGATAAATTATTCAGAGACTTTTTACTTTCATAATCTTAGTCCTTCCTTTTAGTAAAGGGCTTTGTTTAATTCCAGTTTTATGCATAATATAACTTGTTAGCAGACATAATATATCGAGCCCATAAATAACACTATTTATAAAACTAATCGAGGAAGAATCGGGCAAATATCTAGTTGGAATTGGAACCTCCTTTATCCGAAAGCCTAGATATATAGCCTGTACTAAGATTTCCTGATCAAAGATGAAATTATTTGAATTCAGCAAAAAGGGCACAGTCTCTAAAAATTCCCTACTATATACTCGATAACCAGTATGATATTCGGATAAATTTTGTCTTAATATTATATTTTGTATTTTAGTTAATACTTTATTACCTATATACTTCCACCAGGGCATTCCACTTGCTAAAGCACTACCTACTATAAATCTTGAGCCAAGAACAGCGTCAGCCTCATTATTTTCAATGGGTTCGATGAGAGAAGGTATTAACGATGGATCATATTGATAATCTGGATGAAGCATTATTATAATATCTGCACCATCTTTCAGAGCCTCAGTGTAACAAGTCTTTTGATTACCTCCGTATCCCGTATTTTTAGCATGAACAATTATTTTCAGATCAAGTTTTTTAGCTACCGCAATAGTGTCATCCTGACTTGCATCATCTACTAAGATTATAGAATCAATCACCTGATTAGGAATATCTCTATAAGTTTTCTCGAGAGTTTTCGAAGCATTATATGCTGGCATTACTACTATAACTTTCTTCCTTGACATCTAATTCACCTACTTTATTTGTTTATTAGCATAGACTGCCAGTTGATCCCCAAGGTCAATACATAAAATCTTATTGCTTAATCTAAACAACATAGAAAAGCTATAGAACATAGAATACAAAAGTGAATTATAGTTACGCAGTTTATTCACTATACTTTCGCATTTTTTCTTCTTGACTTTCGAGAGAGGGATTAGTCTCTATAGGCTCTATCTTCAATACACCATTTGCACTCCGAAGTTGGTCAACTTTATCGATTCTCCCCACCCCTCAGTATCCTTATCAAATTCCCATCTATTGAAATACTCAGTAGCCCAAACTTGGGATTGAAAGGAAGTGGTGAGGAGGATCAACAGCCCAATCAAGTTCCAACCACAGGGTGTCCTCATAATAAATTCGTCTCCCTTATCATCTAGTAAGCATTAAAATGGGGATCTGACACCTCTCTCCTACCCCTCTCTCCTTCGAAGAGAGGTATCAAGGGTGAGGCTCAAGTCCCCCAAGTCCCTAATTTATAGGCATGCATCCTATCATCTATTCTCCAAAAGCCTGATCAACTCTCGGGTCGCGCGACCTCCTATAACCGCTAGATCCTCGGCAGGTAGATAATTCCTCGCGGTAGAATCGAAGAGAACCCGAGCTTCACTGGGAAGCTCCTCATCACCGAGCCAGAGGATGTAGAGGAGAGGCAGGCGAGGTAAAACTGGAAGAAGGAAAGCATAATCCCCATAATTTGATCTTATGCCCCCTAAAATCTCTCCCGCAGATAGGAAATATTCTGGATTTTTCTCGAAAGCCTCCACGAGGGGCTTCTCCGCCCTCCGCTGAAAAGCTGAGTTATAAGTTAATCCTTCTGGGATCTGGCGATAGGTGATCCATCTGCCAGTCAGAGGAAGGCCATCGGCAGTTATGAGATAGTGAAGGGATACAAGTTTGATATCCGTCTTGGGGGGAGCATCGCTTTCGAACTCCGTCATCTCTATCTCAGGATAAGTTATACGATAGTCCTTTCCTAAACAACGTAATTTGAAGTATCCCTTATTATCGCTCTCCTTTATATATTCGACTCCACTTAGCTCAGCGACCTCTGAAGGATCACAAGCGACTAGATTTTTACGAGCTATCTCATAAGCAAGCTTATACGCATCCTCCATAGGCATTCTAGCTCTCCTCCATACCGTCGAATTTCGGACGAGGCAAGAGTCCAGCTCTCTCAACGATAGAGGGAACGATTTTCTCCCACTCCACCGCCATGATATGAATGCCTCTTACTCCTTCTATCTTCCGCACCCGTTCGATTATCTCAAGGCATATATTCACTCCCTCCTCCCGCGCCAACTTCCGAGAGAGCTTCTTATCCTTGCCCCCTGATTTATAGGCTTGGGAGAGACGCTTCACGATGGAATCAGGCACGGTAACCCCAGCTACCTGATCTCGCATATACCGCGCCGCCGCGGGAGATCTGACTGGCATCACTCCTGCTAGGATATATATCCTCTCGTGTAGGCCACGCTCGCGAACCATCTCCATCCACTCTTCAAATCTATCGACGTCGAAGATCGTCTGAGTTTGGATGAAGTCAGCACCAGCCGCGATCTTCTTGGCGAGGCGGATAACGCGAAACTCAAAGGGATCAGCGAAGGGATTCGCCGCTGCTCCGAGAAACATATTGAATTCTCCCTCAAGCTCCTCCCCTTCCAAAAAAACCTTGTCATCACGCAGACTCTTCAACATATTCACTAAATTGATCGAATCGATATCGTAAACATTCTTGGATTTAGGATGATTGCCAAAGACCTGGTGATCTCCAGAGAGACAGAGAACGTTACGGATGCCCAAAGCATAAGCTCCTAGCAGATCGCTTTGTATCGCGATTCGATTTCGATCTCGACAGGTCATCTGAATAACAGGCTCTAATCCATATTTTATAACCAGCGCTCCCGCGGCGATGCTGGACATACGGACGATGGCGGTCTGGTTATCCGTGATATTGACGGCATCAGCATAACCACGCAAAATATCGGCTTTCTTCTTTATGACCTCTTGATCTGCGCTCTTGGGCGGACCTAACTCCGCTGTAACTGCGAACTCCCCTTGGGAGAGTATCTTCTCTAGATTAGTGCCAGCTTTCACAGTATCATATCCTCCCTTACGATCTTTCTCGGACCTCCATCGCGACTGGTTGTCCAATCCTTAGGAGGAAGGATCTCCTCCAATTTGTAGAGCTGTCCTATAGCCTTCAGACGATCATAGATTAATTGCCAAGCGCAGTCGATATCTGGATCGACCTCGCACTTCCCATCCTGAGAGCCTCCACAGGGACCATTCAATAAGCTCTTGGCACAGCGAGCGATCGGGCAGATCCCCCCGGTCTTATCCAAGATACAATTCCCACAGCCAGCGCATAGTTCGACCCAGATCCCCTGCTCTCGAGGCTCGCCCATAAAACTCGTATTCAAGGCGGGATAGACGATCTTATTCGGGAAATTCTCAACGATAGTCTGGACGCCGACTCCACAAGCCATCGAGAGCACCAGATCGGCGGCTTCGATCTGCTCTTTGACCTCTTGTAGGAACTCAACTTCGCATTGCCGTTCCACTATTCCCTCTACGACCTCCACCTGCTTTCCTTCCTTTTTCCGCGCTAACCTGATCGCCGAGGCTAGTAACCCTACCTCCTTCTCCCCACCAGCTAGGCATATAGCTACGCAGGAGTTACATCCTACTACAAATATCTTCTCGAAATCAGCTATCATATCTAATATCTCAGATATGGGTTTCCTTTCCCCTATTATCAATTTATTTCACCCTCTCTTTATTTTCCAATTATTCAAGTCCTGCTGATTTCTTAGCCGCATTTACGGTATTATATAAGAGCATAGTTATCGTCATTGGTCCTACTCCTCCGGGAACCGGGGTGATATAACTTGCCTTCTCCTTGACCTCGTCGAACTTGACATCTCCTACAATGCGATAACCTCTCTTCCTCGTTGCATCCTCGACTCGATTCACGCCGACATCGATCACGACGGCTCCCTCTTTTACCATATCCGCGGTGATGAACTCCGCTCGTCCTATAGCCGCGATGAGGATATCAGCTTGTCTAGTATGAGCCGCTAAATTCTTCGTGCGCGAGTGACAGACGGTAACTGTCGAATTAGCACCCGGTTTCTTTTGCATAAGGATCATCGCCACTGGCTTGCCCACGATGTTGCTTCTTCCCACTACGACTACATCCTTACCCTCAGGATCGATCCCGCTTCTTATGAGAAGTTGTTGAACGCCAAAGGGAGTGCAAGGCAGAAATTCTGGCTCTCCGATCATCAACTTCCCTACATTGACCGGATGGAAGCCATCAACATCCTTAGAAGGCAGGATAGCATTCAATATCTTGCTTTCATCGATATGATCTGGTAGGGGAAGCTGAACTAAGATGCCATGGATCTTATCATCCTCGTTCAATTCCTTTATAAGATCTAAAACTTCCTCCTCCTTACAATCTGCTGGGAGGCGATATTCCTTAGAGTAGATGCCTATCTCATCACAGGCTCTGCCCTTGGCTCTGACGTAAGACATCGAAGCTGGATTCTCCCCAGCTAAGATCACCGCAAGGCCAGGGGTGAGGTTATGTTCAGCTCTTAACCTCTCTATCTCCTGCTTCATCTCCTCTCGCATAGTTGCTGCGACTTCCTTTCCCCTGATTATCTGTGCAGTCACTGTTGATCTCCTTCCTTAATATTTTAATTCTTAGCCAGAAGTATATAGCATATCTCCTGTTTTGTCAATATGAGATTAAAATAGCTCTAGCTGATCTGAGCCATCCTTCTCATCCACTTTATATAATCTGGGATATTCCTCTGCTGTGATAATCCCACCCAATTTATTTATCGTCTTCTTTATGTTTCTGAGGCAATTCGGCATATTATCATCATTTATCTGACTGCTGGAGAAGCGCAAAACTGCCCATCCTTTGCTCGTCAGGTAGTTATTCCGAGCATTATCCTTGGGGATAGCATCCTTTCGAGCATGCCACGTATCTCCATTACACTCTACATCGATCTTACCATCTTTGCAGAAGAGAGCGAAATCGAGACAGTATCGCTTCTCTCCTCCAACATAATATTGTCGCTCCGCTTCGATCTGCTCCCCCTTAAACTCGCTCCAAAGCCTATCCTCTAGCGGACTCTCATCGAATAGATCGTTTATCTCCTCCGCTCTTATGAACTTCTCCCAAGTGGTGGGAATGAAAGTTATCCTTCGCCACTTTCTACTGATAATCGGATGAGGAAGCTTTTTGAGATCTCCTATCTCTATTTTATAATAATCCTCATCAGCTCTAATGTGATTCCTCTCCTCGGGAAAAAGCTCATAGCGTTTCACAACCTCATATCTCTTTATCTGGGCGTGATAATTCACCGCCCATTTCTCCTCGCCAAAGACCTTAGTCTGATAAAATGCCAAATAATCCGTCTTCACCCTTTTAGGTGCGCTTTTGAGAGGTATTCTGTACCAATGTTGCTCTTTAGCGATCGCGAAATCCCTCTTATTGTTTACTATTGCGATCAACACAGATTTGCGTTCAGTTTCAGTATTATCCATTTCTTAATTTTCCGATTATTACTCTATCTTGCACCTTTTCACCATCTCTTGAAGCTCTCTCGCTGTGCTCATAAGCTCTTGAGCAGAAGTGCTTATCTCCTGTATCGAAGCGTTCTGCTCTTGAATAGAAGCAGATATCTGCTCAGTACCAGAGGCATTCTCTTCCGCGCCCTCCCTGATCTTTTCGATAGCTTCGTTCTTATCTCTGGACTTCTCCTTAAGGGATAATGGATAGGGAGTAAGGTAGTAGTAATGTTCGCTTTCTCCCAAATTATAACCTAGAATAGCCTCTTTGTCAAAGTCTTTCTCCGAAATAAATATAAAAGCTCTCTCAGATATCTTGAGAGAGCTTATTATGTGATTATCAGAGGATTATCTCCTTATGGTGATTCTTAATCCTCCTACCCAATTGGCTACCAGATTATAGAGGGAGACCGCTATGGCTGCGGATATCCCCGCGATAACTCCATAAAATATAGCAACTAATATGATAAGTATTATGGAGCCCCCAGCACTAGTGAAGAAGAAATCCAACTCCCTGCCCGTTCCTGAAATCACATAGATGATTCCTGCGAATAGGCCGATGATCAAATAGAGCATAAGGACGACCTTGAAAACCGATCCTACGTTGATATGCTTTATCTCTCGGGTGAGAGAGCCATATACTTGTTGAGAAGGAACAACGGAGGGATGAGGGGCCCGATCTATCTGAGGGGGGCGGTCCTCATCGGGAGTGGGAGGTCTCAACTGAGAGGAGGAACCTTGCTCAGCCGAGAGGAGACCGCCACAATACCTACAGAACTTGCTCTCGCTTCCCACAAGCTTACCACAGTGGGGACAGACGATCTGATTCATAACATTCCCCCTCTCTTTCTCACATAACTAAGGATATATTTTAATATTCCCACTTAGTCCTAAGCAGTTTCATCTGGGTTAAGGTGAAGATCATAATAATGATAAATAGGATGTAAGCCATAGAGGAGGCATAGCCCATCTCTATATAGGTTATACCTCGTTCATATATATAGAGAGCTAAGACCCGGCTGGCATGCACCGGTCCTCCATCAGTCATAACAAATATTTGGGTAAAGATCTGAAATACTCCGATACAGCTCATAATCATCACAAAGAGAAAGGAAGGTCCAAGCAAAGGAAAGGTTATAAACCAGAAAGTCTTCCAGCCGGTAGCCCCATCGATCTTCCCTGCATCGTAAAAGGTATCAGGGATCCCTTTAAGAGCCGCTAAAAAGATAACCGCATTAAAGCCCATTCCCTTCCAGATGGTCATTGCGGCGATAGCTGGTAGAACTAACTCTGGATTCTGAAGCCATTTCTGAGGAGAGAGTCCAATCGTCTTCAAAAGGAAGTTAACCAATCCGGATCCCGGATGATACAGCCAGCGCCAGATAGCTGCGCAGGCTACCATAGAAGTTATAACCGGCATAAAGTAAGCCGTTGTAAAAATGGTCCTGGAAAGATCCATCATCTTATTCAAAGCTAAAGCTATGATTAGGGAGCAAGCTACTCCAGTCGGGACGATATATAATAGTAGGCGAAAGGTATTTAGCAAGGTAAGGCGAAAGAGAGGATCGGCTATCATCCTCTTATAATTACCTATCCCAATGAAGGGATTCTCTTCCCTGATAGGGTTATAATCCATGAAGGTCCAGATGAAGGCTGATATTAAAGGATAGAAGAGAAAGATTATATAGTAAAGAACAATGGGACCCAGACATATGATTATAAAGGAAGTCGTCCGCGCTCTATCTGATAATAAACCCGCCAACCAATTTTTTTCCTCCATTGTTATACCTCCAAAATTATCGAAATCAATTAATTGAATCTGGGTCAAAACCCAAGCTTGTGATTAATCCTGCCTGAGGATCTAAGTCAACCATCAAAACTCCCTTTCCAACCTCAGCTAAAGCAGCTCCCAAGCAAGCATAAGTAGTTGTCTTAGCTATTTTATACCAAATAGTTTACGAACAAGATCATCTACTTCTTTTTCCAACCCTGCAACTTCATCAAGTTTATTCTTCGACTTGAGATCGTGGAGAGTTTTAGAAAGTTGAGCCAGTTTTTGATGGAGTTCGTTCGTGGGCTTAAACTTAAGAATGCCGACATGCTTCATCACTGATGGTGTACCGAAGCCGCGACCAGCGGAAGAAAACGATTTGATAAATTCCCGCACGGGAGTTGAATTGATAATAGCACAAAGATAGTGAGCCTCAGTCTCGTTGTCGGTGGCAATTAAGGCAGTTGTATGCAAGGGAATAGTAGTTTTATAACCAAACGGAGTTTTGGTTTGGGAAATGACACAAGCTATAAGATCATTACTCATCTGCTTCCAGACTACCTTATATCGTCCAAATGTATAATCAGCAACATTATATTGACTATAAAATGGATTCTTAGGTTCGGCATGATATTTTTTATACGCGGCTTGAGAAGTAAGGAAATCCTTGAATCTGACTAAGTATCCATAAGTTCGTGGCCAATTCTCTTTCATTCTTAGCTCGTCGTGTCCAACACGTCTTTTGGGGTCTTGTGTTATCAAAACATAAATCTTCGGTGTGGCATTCCATCGGCTTATGTCTGCACCTCTAATCGCAGGGAATACCAAATCTGGCTCAATACTTTCATGGATAACTGGAATTTCTCTTTTTCCTCTATCCGAAAGATTTGAAACAATCAAATTGCCATCCGATAACACTTGCTCAATATTAACCCAGAAAACCCCATATGGCGATGTGTATGCTCCAGAGCGAGCTTGATAATGATTTCTGCCTTCAATTCCAAATAAACACTCTTGATCTGCTGTAATAGTTTGCCAAGCACCAACTTTTAATCCAATTGGATGAGCAGATAACTTCTTTTTTTTCAGTATAGGTATAACATCAACCAAAGTTTTATCTGTTGCAATCTTCCCAACCCTTGGTTTCCTTTGCCAGACAAAGTAAGGAACTGGGTAAGTAGTTTCTTCTCCTTTTTTGAGAATTATCATTGCGGTCTTATTGGCTGCTCCCTCAAATGGTTGAACAGTAACTAGGTCGTGGGCTTTCAGAACTTTCAAATATTTACCATTATCGCCAAGATGAAAACGACGAAATCCCTCACCTGCGCCTTTTGATTTAAAAACCTCCTGAGTGATAAGAAATCCCAACCTGGCACCATCTTTTAGGTAGTAATCAGAAGCAACATAAGTAAAGAGCATTGAAAAATCTTTTTTACCTCCACCGAGGCGAGCTTTAAATCCTTTCAGAGAAAAAAGTCCATAATCTTTCCATAATTGGAGTGTTGCTTCTCGATATTCTTGGGAGAGATAATCCCACCGAACCCATGGAGGATTGCCGACTACAAAATCAAATTTGCCAGCAATCATCGGTGCAAAGGCGTTTTTGAGAAACCGGGCCCAGATACTGTTTTTATCTTGTTTTTCAAGCTCTAAGATCTCACGGTAAAAGTTTTCAACCACCTGTTCATGAGGGGGAAAGACTAAGCCCTCCTTCTTGAACCGTTCCATTGCCTCCGAAGCTGAGTAGTCCTGTCTTGTCATCTGCTCCACAAGCGGCGCAGCTCTCTGCATAAGAAAACCATTGTCCTT
>CAZSTA010000028.1:0-26036 GCA_964609495.1 uncultured bacterium
CTGAATTAATAAGGCTATCAAGGAATCTTGTTAATTATCACCCTCCCCTAACCCCCTCCCATCAAGGGAGGGGGAACTAAAGGGCTTTAGTTCAATCTCAGCGTTCCCTCTCCCCTTGTGGGAGAGGGATAGGGTGAGGGGGAATTATATCTTGGTAAAATCTGCTAGCACGGGCTTTTACATACCTATTTTTATTCTAAAAATTTTTTGGTTTTACTCTTGACTTTTTGTTTGAATTATTGTATATTATAGTGAAAGTGTGGCTCGATGGGGACGTAGCTCAGTTGGGAGAGCGCCTGCTTCGCAAGTAGGAGGTCGGCGGTTCGAATCCGCTCGTCTCCACCAATAACTAGAAAATTTTTTTCAAATAGATGTTGACAGAATCGATATTTTAAGGTAGAATAGGGGTATCTTTTATATTAGACGGGAGAGGGGCGGTAGAATGAACGAAAATATTCTAAATAGGTATTTGGCTGACTGGAGAGGAGTAGTTACTAACCCCTGGAATTTCTTTAAAAATATGCCGGTTACGGGTGGTTATCAAGCGCCACTGATATTTGCAGTTATTAGTTTTCTTGTGAATGGATTGCTAAGCGCGATATTCCTCCGTAGAGTAGGGTTTCTCGCTATAATAACCACCCCTATAGGAGGAATAATTGGTTTGTTTATAGGAGCCGCAATTTTATTGGTCTGTTTTAAGATCGTAAAAGGCACTGGAGAATATGAAGCCACCTTCAGAGTTTTAAGTTATTCCAGCGCAACGCAAGTCGCCACTTGGATTCCTTATGTAGGGTGGATAGCTACTCTCTATGGTCTTTATCTGGTAGTTGTGGGTTGCGGCGAGATTCACAAAGTATCAACCGCTAAGTCCGTTTTGGCTGTTCTAATCCCAGTGATCGTGATAATTTTGATCGCCTGGATCGCAGGACTATCCTTCCTTCTCGGACTTTTCCAGAGCTGAATTTGATGAGAGCTGCTTTAACTTGGAAGGACTTAATAAATCTTTTTCTTCGCTCATTCTACTAGTGGATGTCCGCTAGTTTACTGACTGTTATAGTCAAATTAAGATGGGAAGTTGGAGGGACTAGGTAAGCAACTTGGACACCAAGTTGCTCTAGTCTCGCTTGCCTACACTCCTCTAAAGAGGAGTTAAATCGGATGAACTGGGGAGTCTATAGTCCCTCAGGTAGGCATAAAGGAAACTTTCGCAGGCAATAGAGCTCAAGTGTTCTGGTAACTTTTGCAGACAAAAATTATAAGGTTAAAAAGTTACCAAAATTAAGAAGTTTCCTTATAAAGTGATGTTTGTTCATTAATATCACAATTATCTATCCTTCTTATTAGAATTTATCCTTATCTGTCCTCCTTAGAAGAGGAGTGATGGGATGGGAACGAGAATCTGATCGGGAGGTAGAATCTCAAATCGGAAGAGTTGAGGTCAGGTAAAGTAGCTTCTAAAAATTAAGGCAAATTTGGCTCTTGATCGAGTTTAGACTTGATCTGCCTAATAAAATGTAATGTAAGGAGGGATTTAAGTAAATGGCTGAAGTTATACTGGAGAATGTTACCAAGGTCTTCGGTGATGTGACAGCGGTCAATAATGCTACTCTAGAGGTTAAGGATAGGGAGTTTGTAGTATTAGTGGGACCGTCTGGTTGTGGAAAGACTACCACGCTAAGGATGGTAGCGGGATTAGAGGAGATCACTG
Source organism: uncultured bacterium (assembly GCA_964609495.1). GTDB lineage: Bacteria > CAZSTA01 > CAZSTA01 > CAZSTA01 > CAZSTA01 > CAZSTA01. Next base: position 1,709 of record CAZSTA010000028.1, read on the forward strand.
ATGGTAATATCTACATCGGAGGAACCCTAGTTAACGATATCCCACCTAAAGATCGTGATATCGCTATGGTGTTCCAGAACTATGCTCTGTATCCGCATATGGACGTCTATAACAATATGGCTTTCGGACTGAAGTTGAGGAAATTCCCCAGGAAGGATATAGAGGCTAGAGTTGAAGAAGCTGCTTCTATCCTAGGAATTAGGGAGCTTCTAAAGAGAAGACCGAAGCAGCTCTCTGGTGGACAGCGACAGAGAGTTGCGGTGGGAAGGGCTATTGTGCGACATCCCAAGGTCTTCCTCTTTGATGAGCCTCTATCCAACTTGGACGCGAAGCTTCGAGTTCAAATGAGGGCTGAGCTTTCTAGGTTGCATGATAGACTCCAGGCGACGATAATCTACGTTACCCACGACCAGGTGGAGGCTATGACGATGGGAGATAGAATCGTTGTTATGAACGAGGGGAATATCCTCCAGGTTGACACCCCTCAGGAGCTTTATGATCATCCAGCTAATAGATTCGTGGCTGGATTCATCGGTAGTCCCTCTATGAACTTCTTCAATACTCGAGTAGTAAAGATCAAGGATGATCTGTGGATAGATGGTGAATCCTTCAAGGTTAAGATCCCGAGTGATAAGGCTAGGGCTATGGAGTCTTTCACTAATCAAGATATCATCTTTGGTTTGAGGCCTGAGGATATCAGTGCTAAAGTTAATGTTCCTGATGCGGATCCAGATTGTACGATCAAGATAGACGTAGATGTTGTTGAGCCGATGGGGGCTGAGTTGTTTGTCTATGCAATAACTGGCGAACATTCTTTCATCGCTAGGGTTGAGCCTCATACCCCAGCCGAGGTAGGAAAGCCCCTAGAGTTAGTATTCGCGATGAACTTCATGCACGCCTTCAGGCCGGATACAGAGGAAGCGATTCTCTAAGCCTCATCATAGCTTAATTCATCGAACTTTTTAATATAAAACTCTATTGATTTTGTGGGCGGATATGGGCTTTTATATTAGAGGGGATTTTGTAGTCCCTCAGATAGGTATAAAGGAAGGAAATTTTTGCCGGCAATAAAACTCAAGCGAAAAGGGAACTTTTGCAGTCAATAGGACCCAAGGTAAAGAAGTCCCCTTTTTAAAGGGTTTCCTTCTAAAGGGGTATTTGTCCATAAATATCGGGGCTATGCTAGACCCTATTTGTCGGATATAATCCCTTATATTCGATAATATAGGGCTTTTTTTTGGAAAGATGAGAAAGGTTGCTTTTTTAACCGCCGGTTGTAAATTAAATCAATATGAGACCGAGGCGATGGTCGAGCAGTTTATCTGCAAAGGTTGGCAGGTGGTTGCTTCGGAGGATAAAGCTGATGTTTATGTAATCAATACTTGTACCGTCACCCATCGAGGAGATAGAACATCCCGTTATCTGATTCGGAGAGCCTATAGAAATAATGAGGATGCTTTGATAGTTGTAACTGGATGTTATGCTCAGGTTGCTAGCAGTGAAATAGCTCAGATGAGCGAGGTAGATATAATATTAGGAAACGCGGAGAAAGAACACATAATAGACTTCATTCCTTCTTCCACGAGTAAATTTGCGACTCCTGAGATCAAGGTAAGTAGAATATCACGGAAAAGCAATTTCTCTTTCCCGGCGATAGATAGTTTTACCAAAAATACGAGGGCTTTTATAAAGATCCAGGATGGCTGTGATGCCTATTGCTCCTATTGTTTGGTGCCTTATGCCCGAGGACCAAGTCGTAGTCAGGCCCCTGAGATCGTGATCGATCAGGTCAGTAAGCTGATCGATCATAATTATCAGGAGATCGTCTTGACTGGAATCCACTTGGGAACTTATGGAAGAGATCTTCTTCCTCCTACCAACCTAGCGAAACTACTAGCTTCCCTGCTCGATTTGGAAGGATTGAAGAGATTGCGTCTGACATCGCTTAAGCCGACGGAGATAGATGAAGAGCTTCTGAGTCTGATATCTAGTTCTTCTAGGATATGTCGTCATCTCCATATCTCCTTGCAAAGTGGCGATGATGAGATATTGAAGGCTATGAGGAGAAGATATACCGTTTCTGATTATCGCCAACTTATCGAGGATATAAAGGGTAGAATCCCAGACATCGGTTTAGGGACCGACGTTATCGTAGGATTTCCGGGGGAGGCTGAGAAGAACTTCGACAATACTTATGCTCTAATCTCTGAGTTACCTTTTACCTATCTCCATGTTTTTCCCTATTCCAAGCGAAAGGGGACTGTTGCCGCGACTATGACCAATCATATATCCGCTGAGATTCGCCAACATCGAGGGGAAGTTCTAAGAAAGTTATCCCGAGAGAAATCGCAAGCTTTCCGCAGAAGTTTTATAGGGAAGAGTCTACCAGTTCTAATAGAGAGGAGCAGGGATAAAGGGACTTCTCTTTTAGTAGGATTCTCAGATAACTATATAAGAGTCTATATAGAAGGTCCAGACGAGTTGATGAATAAAATAGTTGAGGTGAGAATCGAGAGGGTGGAGGGAAAGATAACGAAGGGGACTTTGGTGGGGAAGGGAGAGATCGAATGAGTAGCTTCATAGTTAATCCTATAGGTTGTGTTCATCAGGGAGAGGGAGGAGCTTTTATCGAAATACATCCCGAATATCGACCGGGGTTATTAGGATTAGAGAAGTTCTCTCACGTAAATATCTACTACTGGCTTCATAGGAGGGATAACAAGAGGGATAGAGGAGTATTACAGGTTACACCTTCTCGACCTAAAGCTTCCCTAACAGGAGTATTCGCTTGTCGATCTCCTAGTAGGCCTAATTCGATCGGGTACTTCGTAGCGAAGATAATCGAGGTCAGGGAGGATGGGATAGCTATCGAGCGAATTGATGCTTTTGAGGGAACTCCAGTGCTTGATATCAAACCTTATATCATCTCCAGTGATTGCCGACCAGAAGCTAAGATGGCGGATTGGTTGCTTTGAGTGTTATCTCGGTCGAGATTAAGATAATATCGCGAATCATCTGACTAATTTATCAAGCACTTCTGCCAACTGACCAGCCAATTTCTTACGACTAAATAGCTCCTCTACCTCGGGGATCACCCCCTTATCATCTCCTCCTTTATTCAGGGAGCGAAGCAGTTTGAGTAATTCCTCTTTTATCCCGTTCACATCATCAGGATCTACTGTGATTCCAACCCCTAACCTGTTTAGAAGCCTTTCTGCTTCCCCATCTTTTTGAGTAATCGCTAGAATTGGCTTGCCAGTTGCTAGATATTCAAATAATTTATTAGTAAGTGCATATCCCGGCTCTATTATGAGCAATAAGATATCAGCCTCAAGCTGATATCTTATTGCTTCTTCGTATGATACAGTTCCCTTAACATCTACAATATCTCCCAGTTCCAGTATATAATCCTTAAATCTCTCTTCTACATAGCCTATAAAATTAACTTTAATAACATCTTTAAACTCAGGATTATTTTCGATCAGCTCCTTAACAGCACGGAGAAAACTGACCGGACTATGTTCAATACAAAAAGTTCCGGTATAGGTTATCTGAATTTTATCATTACGGGAGAGAGGTTTTTCCGAATTAGTATGGATCATATTATCTGTCCTAGGAGGAACATAGGACGGATAATCATCAGGATCGAAACCGTTGGTGATAAGCTCATATTTGCTCTTGTTGATAGAAGGGTACTTATCTCTGAAATCGGAGATCATAGTTTCGGTCACCGCTAGTATCTTATCAGCCGATTTCAAGATACTAAATTCTAAACGCTCCTCGGCATACCTTCTAAATGTTCCTCTTTCTCTTATCCGAATAGGAAGATGAGCCCAAGGATCTCTAAAATCGACCACTAGGGGACTTCGAGAGAGTCCTTTAAGGCAAGCTCCGATTATATGATCGGTGAAGGGAGGCGAGGTTGAATATATCACTTTTATCTCCTGATCCCTAATCAGCTTCAACCCTTTAATAACCGCCGAGGGAAACCAGTATATATGCTCCTCTGGGAAAGATATCTTCCTCTTGATGAGTCGCATAACATCTCTAATCTTCGAGGCAGAAGTAGAGGTGTTGTGAAAGGAATCCTCATTGGCCTTCACTGCCGAAGGAGAGCCCCATAGCGAGGGGGTGATGATCTCTTCTAAGGAGAAAGTGCGATTAATCTCTACCTGAGCAGGAAGCTGAAGGAGCAAGGATTCATCTTTATAATGCACTACATGCTTCCGCACAGTCAGGATTATAGGCTTCCAGCCATACGAGGGTAGGTATTTAGCGAATTTTATGGCTCTAATCGCCCCAGTTCCTCCAAAAGGAGGGAACATATGGACTATCATTAATACACTTTTCATATCAACTGATCTTAAGCCTTCTAATTTTTTGCCTAAGGATTGCCTCACCGATTCCAAAGAGTCCTTTCAAGCTTCTCTGATATCTCCTCCACTTATCTGCGTAGAAGGAGAATATCTTCTCGGAAGTAATAGCATATAATACGTCAAGTTGAGCTATCTCAAAGCTCAGATAGAATTTATCCATAAAGTAGAAGTTATCAGGAGAGCTATCCTCTCTTAAATCATAATGAACCCAGAAGCCGGTATCATATTTGGCGATATTTTCCTTAAGGACTGTTATCCCTTCGTTGAATAGCTTCAGGGCTTTTTCGATCCTGGTTACTCGATAATAATCCCAGATGCCGAATAATGCCCATATATGTCCATTCATTACGTGGATCAATTCGGTATTCGGATATTCCTCATACCAGATCCCATTTCCAGAGCTATCCGCTACCCCTCCTTCCTCGATCGGTGTTTCAAGGATACGCATAGCGGCTGAAGCTACTTCGAGGTATCTCTCCTCCCCTGTCAACTGATAAGCTCTGAGAAGGGCGGAGATACCTTGTCCCTGAGACATAGCGGATATCCAAGGATATTTCAGGAGGTATGGTTTCCACTCAAAATTATACTCCCACTTCCCATCTCTCTGATTATTGACTAGCCAATCTACCTGTCTGATAAATTGGGTGCGACATTCTTCCTCTCCAGTCTTAAGATATAAATTATAGCTCTCCAGCCCGTAGTGAGCGACATAGGCAGGGTTTATTTGCCTCCCTATCTTTTTATCTTTATCGTTATATACCTCATTATAATCTTCGATAAATACCCCGTTTTTATCGAAGATATATGACTCTCTGCTGATGCGAAAGACATTTCTTCCTCCCGCGTGAACGTAATAAGGCCCCAAGACCTCACCAGTCAGATTGGAGAAATCCGCTTCCATCAGGGATATTCCTGGTGGGCTGATATAGTAGCCCTTATAGAGTGCTAACATTTTAGGGGTAAGATAGAGAGCAATTATGGCTATTAAAACTATTAAGAAGATGATAAAATTTAATAACATCTTTTAATCTATCCTCACTATCTCTCTCCGTCAAGAAGTTACTTAACATCACGAATCGCTCACTCTCGCCATCTCCTTTAAGAGAGCAGAGATCTCCATAAAAGAACTACCGTAATTGTTCGTTAGCCATATTCTAGGATGAATCCAACACTGGCTTAGCAGTCTCTCGCTTAAGCATATTATCGAGGATGCGGGAGGAAATTATCAAAACTATTGAGAACATCAATAAAGCACTCATCGTCAATCCTGCTCTTAAGCTTAGATGATCAGCGATAAAACCGATTGACGCGCTGAAGAGAATCACTCCTAAACTACTGCTGGCTTCCAAGATAGCGGTAACTTTCCCAGTATGGGGAGAGAAAACCGTATTTGCTATAGCCATAATTGTAGGAAATACGCCTGAGAAGAAGAGGCCAGCCAGGGAGAAGAATATAATTGATAGGGAGAGGTTTCGTATATATAATGCGGCGATGAGGGAGAGAAAAGAACCAACCGCACAGCCAAGAATGAGATTAGTATATCCCACCCTCTCCGCTATTAATCCGCAGAGAAAGCGGCCGATCATCATTGCGATCCAAATGAAGGAGAGCGTTAGACTCGCCCATAGTATAGGGACTGATAGTTTCTCACTCAAATAGGTTACTACCCAGGTGCCTACTCCCACCTCTGCCCCTACATAGAAACCTATTATTACGCTTAACAATATGAGAAGTTTACTCCTCAGCAGTTGAGAGAAAGTCCCTTTTGATGATGTATGTTTGGAGGGAAGAGGAGGAAATCTTTGCGGCAGGGTGAAAATAAGGAAGCTAGTTAGTAAAAGCGAGATGGCAAGATAGATCGTTCTCCAGTCGATATTTCGAGATAACAGCGCCCCTATCGCTATAGGGGTAAGGAAAGCCCCTAGACTGAAGAAAACATGAGTTAGGTTATAGGCTCTACCCTTCCCCTCCGCGTTTATATCGGAGATGAGGGAGTTTAACCCTACCTCCCACATCCCAGAGCCAACTCCTATCAGAAAGATAAATAATATCCCCAGATAGAAGTTGTAAGTCCTGCTAAATAATGAAAACCCTCCTACTACACATACACTCCCTATGATAAGAGTCGATTTTTTACCCCAACTGTCGCTTATTAAACCAGCTACAAAGACCGCTCCCAAGAAGCTTAGGGATTTGGTGATGAGAAGATAGGAGACTTGGGAGTAACTTAATTGGAAGCTCTCCCTTATATAGGGAAGACAGGGACCCATTGCCAGCATATCCACAGCCAGAAGTACCATCCCGATGAAACTTAGATAAGTTAGTGAGCGATATATAGTGATCAACTCCCTTTAGACAGAGTTAAGTTCTCTATTCCTCACCTAGATAATCCAGCCAAGTTCTTATCTTCCCTCGAAATACGAGGTAATAAGCTATAGTCAATGCGGCGAAGAGGGTGAAGATGTCGAGTGAGGCTCCCAATAAAGCAACAACTAATCCATATACTGCAATACCTTCTCCTAAAGCGAAGATAACTAATCCTTTACTCAATATGTCATTGGTGGACAATTGGGCTCTTCGTTGCTTGAACAAGATATTCTCTAAGAGAAATCCCACTCCAAATTGAATTAAGGATACTAATAGTAGCGATATAACCAGTATATTCAAAGTCGAGGATTCTAATTGAAGTGAGAGAATATCTCTGAGAAGCAGAATCACGATTAAGTAAATACCCATAGGGATTATACCGATCAGAAAAGCAAATAACTCTAATTTAGATCTCAATCTTTGTCTATCTGAAGAGGTATCCATCTTATGCGCTCCCTTCTCAATCGGTTTACAGAAGTCGAATAAGCTTTGGTAAAGAGGGAGCTAACATAAAGAAGTTGTCGAGGAGCATCCACACGAGAATAGTGAGAAATATAAAGTTTCCTCTTATCCAGTTGCTACCTCTCTTGTAAAGGATGAGTGAACTCAAGAATAGAGATATTATAGAGACAGAGATTATATAGTAGGTGTTAGTAGAGGAGATGAGTTGATAAGTGTTATCATAGCTTACCATCCCTATCTCAGTTCCATAAGTTTTGATCGTTATTTTTCCTATGATTTGAAGGACGAGAAGTACCAGAAGAAGGATGAAGAAAGAGCGATCGGTAAGATTTTTGCGCCTTCTGAGCCAAGAGTATATCAAAGCTATTACTACAAATAGCAAGAGGATGGGCGAATTCCAAAGAAGAAGCTGATTGAAAAAGAATGATATCAGGGCTATCAGGTGGATTCTGAGCGATCTTCGATTATTAGTCCGATCTATATCGATTATTCTGTGATCGGGATCGATCTCAACCATCTCTACTCGAGATATAGTATTTATCTCGATCTGTGCTTTTTTCCCTTCTACCTCCCATCTTCTTATAAGTTCCTTGCCCTTGGGAAGGAGAAAATGAATCTCGACCGGCATATCTATCTCGCCCAACTGCTTGATTAGGACTTCAGTTTTAAACGCTCCCTCGCTTCTAGTAGTATGAGCTTCCTCTATAGCATAATCACATCGCTTATTAGTTCTCAGCCACTCATCGAAGAACCATCCTAATTTTTCTCCACTCACCTCTTCGCATATTTTTATGAAATCGGAGATGTGAGCTATTTTGAATTTATATTGCTGATAATAGATATTGAATATCTTATTAAAGTTATCATCTCCTACCAGGAAAGCCAGAGAGTCACATATAAGAGCTCCTTTGCTATATACTAAAGAATCATAGGTTTTATAGTCCTTAAAATCATAGACCGGGGAGAGCGTTGTTTGCTCGATACTTGGATTATTTTGGACGAAGCCGAGATAATCTCTCTCCAGATAAGAGCGCAGAGCTGAACCTTGAGAATTCCTTCCGTGCTTATCCTCAAGATGACGCATTGCCCAATAGCTAGCTACAGCTTCATCTAACCAAGGCTCCCTTATCTGATCGTTTCCTATGATATTATACCACCATTGATGGGACACCTCATGACCTATAATGAATTCAAAGATGAGAGAGCTAGAGGTGGTTAGGGAGTACAGGTTGTTGCCCATAAAGATCAGATTGGGATATTCCATCGCTCCATTACCTAATGGCACTTCGGCTATAGTTAGTTGAGCATAGGGATATTGTCCCACTGTGCTATCCAGATACATCAGCATCTCTTTTGTAAATTTCCAAGCCTCCTCTCCCCCTCTTTTATGCTGAGGAAGGTATAGAGAGCGAATCTTTATACCTCTGACCTCCTTCTCCAATATCTCATAATGGGGACTGCAAACTAAAGCGAAATCTCTACTCGGAGCAGAAGTAACGAGGTGAAGGGTTTTTATTCCATCTCCCCTATTTATAGTCTCTTTGATCTCCCCCGTTGTTCCCACCACTTCACTTTCAGGTAGGTTTATTTTAACTTCGTATAAAGCCGCTTCGCTATAGAATGGATCCCCTAGGGGATAATAGGGATCCAGACGCCAATTCCCCTCTTCATAAACCGCTAGAATAGGATACCAGTTTCCTAGATAAGTTACTCCTCCATCATACCCAAAGCGAAAGCGAACATTTGGTATCTTCTCCTTAAACTTTATCCTCAAAGTTATCTTCTCATTCGGAGGGAGAGTATCTTTCAGAGGGACTCTCATTACAGTTCCTTCGATATCTGGGATAAGTTCATAGGAATGGACGATATCTTCGACAGCTTCGATATCTATATAGCCACTATCAAAGCCATTCGGATATTCGGGAATAAAGCCGTCTTTGGTAAAGATCACAGTATCAGAAGTTTTAAACGCATTAGGATAAAGATGAAAATATAGCTCGGATAACCCTGCCCCGGTATCGTTAAAGAAGTTCACCAACTCTTCGCCCTCAAGAGTATGATTTTCGGTATCAAGTGTTACCTCTAAGGAGTAGGAATTATATTTATCTTCAGCAAGGGTGGGAAGGGATAGGATAAACAGCAGTAAAATAGGTATTATTACTCTTTTCATAGCTCAACTCCTCTTCGGAGAAACAGCTTTTAAGGTTCGCTTAGCATTATACATCTTTTATATCTCTTTGTCAACATCTATAATGGGAGTTCGGGAAATTGAAAGTGTATATCCTCAAGTTATCATTTTTTAAGGACTGTTGATCATTCCGAGATTACTACTAGCCAAATAAAATATCTAGTAAGTGATAATAGTAATTATTACTAGAAAAACTTGTATTTTATCCTTGAATATGTTATAATATGAGTTAAGGTGGGGCATAAATATCTCTAACTTTCTTAGAGCAAACTTGAATCAGACAGAGCTGACAAGGTTACAGTTTAATAAGAATGGTTATAGAGATTCTTTGTTGAATTATATCTCACTTTCATTTAATTGATTTCAATATTTAGAGATAACAGGCAAAGATTGGCTTGAACCAAAAAATAAGAAAGGAGGATAAAGAATATGGAAGAGGAAGAGACTATCGAAATGAAGGAAGCTGTTTCAGTGCCTAGACTTGGGGAGCCAGCCCCAACCTTCGAAGCTGTAACTACCCAAGGGACAGTGCGGCTCGAGGATTTCAAAGGTAGTTGGCTGATAATGTTCTCCCATCCAGCCGACTTCACTCCAGTCTGCACCACTGAGTTTATGGGTTTTGCCGAGATCTATGAGCCACTTAAAAAACGGGGTGTTGAGTTGATGGGCCTCAGTATTGACAGTGTTTATTCCCATATCGCTTGGGTGCGCAATATTGAGGAGAAGATGGGAGTCAAGATCCCATTTCCCGTAATTGCAGATCTAAACAAGGAAGTGGCAAGTCTTTACGGGATGATTATGCCCGGGGAGTCGAAGACGGAGACTTCTCGCTGTGTTTTTGTGATCGATCCAAATGGGATCCTGAGGGCTATGATTTACTATCCGCTTACTACCGGACGTAACATGCAGGAGATTCTACGTCTAATCGATGCCTTGCAGACTACCGATAAGCACGGTGTTGCTACGCCAGCCAATTGGGAACCTGGCGATCCAGTGATTGTGCCACCTCCTAACACTCAAGAGATGGCAGAGCAGAGATTAAAGGAAGGATATGAGTGTAAGGATTGGTATTTCTGCAAGAAGAAACTTTGATTTGGAGGGAGTAAATTATGGCGTGTATAAATCCAGATGGTACTTTGACTCCTTCGGCTAAAGTGATATTATCCGCGGTGCAGAAACCTTCCACCCCGGAGGATGTGCAACAAGCTACTGAATTACCGCTTTTCCGAATTAGGAGCAGTTTTCGAGAGCTATTAGCTGCGGGTTTAATTGAGGAACAAGAAGGTAAATATGTGATTACAGAAGAGGGTCGTCAAAAAATTACAACTTAGGAATTGCAAGTTTAAGGGTTCGAGCCAATCTACAGTTAAAATCCCAGGAGGCAATTCAAAATTATATGAAGGAGGTGATAACATGGCTAAAGTAACACGAGAAATGGTGGAGAGATCAGGTGTCAATGTTGACCAACTGATAGAGTTGCTGGTCAAGAATGCCGCGGCTGAGCTTACCACTTATTACTATTACACCATCCTCCGGTTCAATTTAATTGGACTGAAAGGAGAAGGGGTCAAAGAGATTGCAGAGACTGCCCGTATTGAAGATCGGAATCACTTCGAGGCTCTTGTGCCCCGCATCTACGAACTCGGTGGCAAACTGCCGGAGAATATGAAGGATTTCCATGACATCTCAGCCTGTCCGCCTGCCAGTCTGCCAAAGGATCCGACTGACGTCCAAGCAATACTAACGGTGCTGGTGGAAGCGGAAAGATGCGCAGTGCGGGGATATACCCAAATCTGCAATATGACTGCTGGTAAGGACCATCGGACCTACGACTTGTCTTTGTCGATTCTCAACGAGGAAATCGAGCATGAATCCTGGTTCTCCGAATTCTTGGGCGAAGGTCCCTCCGGACACTTCCTGCGTAGAGGGGAGACCTCTCCCTTTGTGTCCAAATTTCTGATGTAGGATGGGAATAGGCGAAAGGGTGTCCTTGCTTTGCCTAGGACATCCCTTTCGTCTCTTAGCAGGAGCTAAATGTTCGAGGTTTTACAAAGATGAAAAAGTTCAATAAGAAAGAACTTGCCCGATATAATGGCAAAAATGGAGCTCCAGCATTCATCGCCTACAACGGAAAGGTATATGATGTATCCGCTAGTTTTCTATGGCAGGATGGGAATCATCAAGTTCTTCACAATGCTGGCGTAGATTTGACCGATGCTCTTGAACAAGCCCCCCATGGCGCGGATATGCTTGAAAGATTTCCCATAGTTGGAATGTTATCCGAGGATTGAAGTATTCGCACGTAATTGTGGTATAATAATAGTAAGATCACCTCAAGACAGGTAAGATTGATGCGAGCTCGGGGCATACAAAGTTTGTCATTCATATATCTCCTGGATGAAATTTGGTTATGAGCGATAGAAACTCAGGCTATCTCGAGGGCATCCTACTCCAATATGAGCATTGACAATAGCTAGATTGTATTGTATAATATCAAATATAGCCAGCTAATTAACCTAACTTTGACGAATAGCCCAAAATAAATAATTTTATCGGGAAGTGTAACTCTTTGGAAAGGAGGGGAGGTTGCTAATATTTAGCAACTATATCAACTATGGCAGATATGGCGAAGTGGCAATGTCTAGCTTGCGGATATATATACGATCCTGAGAAGGGGGATCCCGATAGTGGGGTAGAACCAGGGACTCCTTTCGAGGATCTACCAGATGATTGGGTTTGCCCAGATTGTGGGGCAGATAAGGACTCCTTTGAGAGAATAGACGAATCTGAGGAGTAATTCGGATTAAAAGATGGATGATAGTATTGTAGGCATGATGCTATCATCCATTAATCGAATTTATGTTGAGTATAGAGCGGAATAGGAAAGGGGTGAGAAGTCTGGCGATCGCTTAGTTCGATCGACCAGGCAAAAATAGTGCAACCTGTAAGGATCAAAAAGGGTATATATTGGATTGGAGCTTTAAATCCTAACCTCAGGATTTTCGATATAATTATGAAGACGGAGTGGGGAACTACTTACAACTCCTATCTGGTTAAAAGTAATGATAAGATCGCCGTCTTCGAGACGGTCAAGGATAAATTCACCGATGATTTCATCGATAACTTAAAATCTTTGGTGGATATAAAATATATAGACTATGTGATCGTAAGTCATACCGAGCCAGATCACTCTGGTTCTCTAGGCAAGCTCTTAGAATTAGCACCTAACATCAAGGTGGTATCCTCTAAGGTAGCTTGTCGTTTTGCTCAAGAGATAATCAACAAGGAAATCGATTGCCTTACTGTTGGGGATGGCGATACCCTAGATTTGGGGGGCAAAACCCTCAGATTCTTCTCCACTCCATTCTTACATTGGCCAGATTCTATACTCACTTATCTGGTAGAGGATAAGATATTGTTCTCCTGCGACGTTTTCGGCTCTCACTATTGCGATGATAGACTATTCGACGACTTAGTTGATGATTTCACCGAGGTCAATCGCTATTATTTCGATCATATTATGAGGCCTTTCAAGGATAATGTTCTCGAAGCTCTAAATAAGATAAAGGATTTGGATATAGAGATAATAGCCACTGGACATGGACCGATCTTGAGACAAGATCCCCAAAAATATATCAAACGTTATACCGATTGGGCTAGTATTCCCAGGAAAGAAGGGAATAAGAAGATCATCATAGCTTATATATCGGCTTATGGAAATACAACGAAGATGGCTAAGGAGATCGCTAAGGGCGCTTCTTCAAATGGAGTGAGGGTTTCTTTACACGATCTTATCTGGCCCGATATTCCTACTTTAGTCGATGAGATAGAGGCGGCAGATGGATTACTCGTGGGTTCGCCAACGATAAATGGTGATGCGGTAAAGCCGGTATGGGATCTACTATCGAGCTTAGCCACATTGAAGCTTAAAGGCAAGACCGGAGCCGCGTTCGGATCCTATGGTTGGAGTGGAGAAGCAGTTAAGATGCTTGAGGATAGGATGAGAAGCCTCAAGTTTAAGGTTATAGAGCCAGGGGTCAGGGCGAATTTCGTTCCCGATGAGGAGGATTTGGCGAAATGCGAGGAATTTGGAAGGAAGTTCGCTGAGGCTCTATAATTATAGGGATATGGCTTAAAGACCCTATTCAAACTATTATAAAGGAAGTGATTATTTGCTCCTCGAGGTAATCTGGATAATACTTAACTCGGCAAGAGATGCTTTTATTCAAGTTGGCGTTTGGGTAGCTTTGATGTTGATAATATTCGGTTACATCGAGTATGCAACCAAAGGCAGAATCGTCGGATCGATACGAAGAGGAAGACGCTGGCAACCTTTAATAGGTGCTTTCTTAGGAGTTACCCCAGGTTGCGGAGGAGCTATCTTCGTTATGCCTCTCTTCGTCAATGGGACTGTAACCTTCGGGACTGTAATAGCTACTCTGGTAGCTACTATGGGAGATTCTTCGTGGGTGATAATAGCTGGGCTCCCTAAAGATGCCTTGCTCATTCATACTATACTTTTCGTCAGTGGGATTATCGTTGGTTATATAGTGGATTGGCTAAAGATCGGGATTAATCTAGTTAGACCGGGGAAGGAGATAGAGGAAACATCCAGACGACTGGGACAGCAATATGCCCAAGCTGAAAATTCCTCTTTTCATCCTGAAGCTTTCAAATATGAACATTTAGAGTCGACAGAACAGGTAGATATACTGCATGCCGCCTCCCACGTTCATCCTGACAGTATCTCCTATAACTTAACCCACAACTTCTATATGGTGATATGGATAGCTTTCTCGATAGGCTTCATAATATCCTTCTTCACTCAGCTTCAAATAGCTGCTCCGGAGCAAGTCGATGCCATATTCGGAGGGTTTCCCATCTACAACGTAGTAGGAGTTGTAGGAACACTGCTGTGTATAATCTGGATGGTATTGAGCGACAAATTTCTCAGAGATGATACTTATGAGCAGGTAGAGGAGAAACTTGAGTCTATGCGGGAGACTTTGATCCACAGTGCTGAGGAGACCGCCTTTGTAGTAGCTTGGGTAACAGCCGCTTACATAGTATTTGAGCTCTTTCTATACCTAACTAATATCGACCTGGCATATATAGTTAACCGAGCTGGGATTATATCGGTTATAGCGGCGGCAGCTATAGGGTTGATCCCTGGATGTGGCCCTCAGATAATCACTACTAGTCTGTATATTAAAGGAGTTATCCCCTTCGCGGCAGTGATCTCTAACGCGCTGAGTCAGGATGGAGATGCGTTATTCCCCCTCTTATCCCTACACCGGAAATCGGCTCTATATGCTACGATAATAACTACTATTCCCGCGATAATAATTGGCTGTATCTTCTATCTACTGGGAATAGGGGGCTTTAGGTAATGCTTTCTGATTTGGAAGGAGGTGACAATATGGACGTAGAAAAAGCAATATCCCTCTTAAATAGGGATATCGAATCGGAACATGCCGCTATCATTCAGTATCTCCAGCAAGCCTATATGATGGGAGAAGGAGAATACGCTTGTGAGATAGAGGCGATAGCTAGGGAGGAGATGAGACATCTCGATTGGTTAGGGGAGAAGGTGGCTGAATTAGGAGGTGATCCCAGCATCAAACGGGCTGAGGTGATCTTAGGAGGTCCGGTTAACACTGATATGCTTAAGCAAGACGTTCTATCTGAGGAGATGGCTATCTCCGAATACAGGAGACACATAGAGGAGATAGGAGATCCAGAGATCACCAGGCTTATAGAGAGGATCATCGCCGATGAGGAAGCTCACCGCACGATATTCAGCGATATGATCAAGGAGATCGAGGAAGAGGAGGGAGTTAAAGAGATCGTCCTCAAGGATATGTCCAAGCCGAGGGAGGAGGAGAAGGAAGTCGTCGGGATGATGAAGGGTAATATCGACGCTGAGTACACCAATATCTTAAAGTATATACATCAATCCTTCGTAACTGGCGACTGCGAGTTCAGCAGAGATTTAGAGGAGATAGCTATAGAGGAGATGAAGCATCTCGGTTGGGTCTCAGAGGAGTTACAAGGTATGGGTTTCAAACCCGATATTGAGTATATCGAAGTCGAGCGAACTCGCGATGAGGTGGAGATGCTGAAATCCGATATCGAGGGAGAGCGTCGTGCTACCGATCGGTATCAAAAGCAAGTGGAGACCCTTGAAGATCCGAAGCTTAGGGAGCTTATGGATAGGATTAAACTTCACGAAGTATATCATGGTGAGGATTTCAACGAGTATTTGGAGAAATTCTCCAAGGCTGAGGAAGAAGCAAAAGAGGCTCCTGCAAAGGTTGAAGAAGCTGAGGAGAAGAAACCCGAATCTCCTGCGGGAAAGCTCACGATAGGAAGTCTATTGGGGAAGGAACAGGGAGAATGATCGAGCTGATATTTCTAATGAAGGGAGGATAATAAATGGCTGATTATCTAATGAGAGACGAAGCTCCTCTAAGTTCTGAGGAATGGGGAAAGATAGACGAGACAGTGGTTGAAGTTGCTCAGAAACAATTGGTCGGCAGGCGCTTTATTCCCATCTTTGGACCTATCGGAGCAGGTGTTCAAATGATCGCTAGCGATGTCTTCGCTGGATTAGGCGAGGGGAAAACCGATGTCTTCGGAGATGAAGCGACCGATCCGATATTATCCAAGGGAAGGAAATATATTACCTTACCTATGATCTACAAGGATTTCAAGCTCTTCTGGAGGGATATCGAAGCCAGCAAGAAAGCAGGACTTCCCCTTAATATTCAATCAGCGGCAGCGGCCAGTGTTTTTTGTGCTTACAAAGAGGATGATCTGATATTCAACGGAGATAAGGAGTTCAATTGGGAGGGTCTCCTGAATGTTACTGGGAGGAAAAAGTTGATCTTCAGCGATTGGAGTATCTCCGGCAATATCTTACAAGATGTGGTGAATGCTACTAAGGAATTGGTAAGCTCTGGTAACTACGGACCTTATGCGATGGTGGTTAATCCCGCGATGTATACCCAGATGTTCAGGACATATAAGAATTCAGGAGTTCTGGAGATCAGACATATAAGAGAGCTGGTAACCGCTGGTGTCTATCAATCATCAGCTGTAACAGATGATAAGGCGGTGGTGGTCTCAGTGGGATCTCAGAACTTCGATCTTGTCATAGGACAGGATCTTGTAACCGCTTATCTGGGACCTGAGAATCTAAATCATTCCTTCCGAGTCTTCGAGAGCTTAGCCTTGAGGATAAAGCGTCCCGATGCTATCTGCACTTTTGAGAAGAAGTAAATACGAAGTATAGACTTATTTAGGGGTGTCGAGTCTTGTTGAGGCTCGACACCTACGGGATATAGCAAGGAGGATTTTCGGATGCAACAAACTAGTTTTGATGAGATCGTGGATTTTGCAATAGGTAAGGAGGTAGAGGCTGAGGCTTTCTACAAAGAGATAGTAGATCTCGTGGATCAAGATAATATGAGAACTATGTTTCGGGAACTTGCCGCAGAAGAGAAAAAACACCAAGATATCCTTAAAAATGTGAGTAAGGATAACGTAGAAAGATATAAGATCCAGGCAGTTCCCGATCTTAAAATAAGCGATTATCTGGTGGATGTTGAGCCGAAGCCCGATATGAATTATCAGGATGCCCTTATAATAGCGATGAAGAGGGAGGAAAGATCTGTCAGTCTTTATAGCGATATGGCTGATAAAAGCGATAACACCGAATTGGAGAAACTATTTAAAGTCCTAGCTCAGGAGGAAGCCAAACATAAACTCAGATTGGAGACTGAATACGAGGCTCAAATTCTATCTGAAGACTAATGCTTTTGAGCTATCTTGATGGGGGCCTGATATATGAACAATATCATCATAGGTAATGGCATCGCTGGATTAAGCGCAGCCGAGGCTATCCGAGAGGTGGATAAGAGTTGCGAGATAACTCTTCTTACCAAAGAAGGTTATGCCACCTATAGCCGACCGATGCTTCCTAGATTTTTAGTCAACAAGGTTACTATGGATAGACTGCTAGTTAGGAAGGAAGAGGATTACACCAGGCTTGATATTGATCTTAGGCTCAACAGCGAGGTCGAACGAATAGATACCTCCGAGAGAAAGGTCTTTCTAACCGATAGCTCTTCTCTAAATTATGATAATCTTATCATAGCCGCTGGTAGTTTTCCCTTCTTCCCTCATAAATTTATCAAGGGCTTAAACAAAGGCTGTATATACGGTCTTCGGACTATAGATGATGTCAAATATATAAATATGACTTTAGAGAAGAGCATAGACAAGGAGGTTGTGATCATCGGAGGAGGGCTGATCGGGATAGAATTAGCTGATCTCCTAAATCAGGAGGGGTATCATATAACCCTTATAGATATAGCTGATCAGCTAGCACCCCCAGTGCTATTCAAGACTGCCGCTGACATTATGAGGAGGAAATTAGAAGGTTTAGGGATAAGGGTTCTACTTGATACCAAAGTCACTGAGGTTTTAGGAGCAGAGGAGGCCGAGGGGGTGGTCTTTGAGAAGGATGGCGAAGTTCAACAGTGCAGTAGCCAGCTAGTGGTCCTCTCCACTGGAGTTAGAGCTAGCATAGATCTTGCTCAAGATACCCCGCTAGAGACTAATCGAGGGATCATAGTGAACAGGATGATGAAGACTAATGTCGATAACGTATATGCCGCTGGGGATGTTGCGGAGCTTGTTGATCCTAATAGCGAGACTAGGATAATCAACTTCACCTGGAACAACGCCAGGGAACAAGGTCTTGTCGCTGGACATAATATGGCCGGGATGAATGAGGAGTATGAAAGTTCCTTCTCGGTTAATTATTCCTCTTTAGCCGGACTTCGCTTAGTATCCGCAGGAGATTTCAGGGGAGGTGAAGGGGACGAAATATTGACTCAGGGGGATATCGAGAATGACATATACAAGAGGATAGTCATTAGAGATAACTCGATTATCGGCTTCAACTTCATCGGCGATACCTCCGATTCTAGGATCATATCCTCACTTCTTCAGAGACAGGAGGATGTCAGCAATTTCAAAGATAAGCTTTTGAGCGGGAAGTTAAACGAGGTAGTTTCTTCATAAATAAGGGAAATTTTTTAACCTTGAGCTCTATTTGTATAAGAGGGGTTGAGGGGAGAATTTCTCCCCCAATTGCGGCAAAAATTCCCTTTAACAAGGAGGATGAAAGATGAGTATATTCTTTTCAGGAGTTGAGTTAGTTGATATAGCTGTTCAAATAGAGAAGAACGGATATGCCTTCTATAACTCTTTGATCAACAAGGCTGAGACTCAAAAATCCAAGGATATCTTCAGCTTTTTGGCAGGGGAAGAGAAGAAGCATATCGCTACTTTCAAGAGCATAGGTGAAGCGCTAGGTGATTATGAGATTCCCGATTTATACAGTCAAGAGGAGTACCAACTCTATATGAAAGCCTTAGCCGATTCCGAGGTCTTCACCAAGCAGATAGATATAGATAAGTTAGTCGAGAAGGCAAAGAGCGATGTGGAAGCTATTGATATGGCGATGGGCTTCGAGCGGGATTCTCTACTCTTCTACTATGAGATAAGAAATGTGGTTCGACAGCAAGATCAAAAGGTAGTAGATGAGTTAATCTCTCAGGAGAAATCCCATTTGAGGCAACTATCCAAACTCAAGAACGAGATACAAGCCTGATTTTATAGTTTCAAGAAGAGGAGAGAATCCTCCCCTCCATATCTTCCACTTTTATAGGAGGGATCTCCCCTTCTAATCCCTTATGTTCAAGTAGTTTCAAAATTTTTTGTCTGAGATGTTCGAGATCGGATTAGACCTTGAACTCATATAAATCACCCTCCCGTCAAGGGAGGGGAAAATAGAAAGATCAGTTCTATCTGGATGTTCCCTCTCCCCTCGTGGGAGAGGGATAGGGTGAGGGGGAAATTATTTCTTTCGCTCATTAGATTAGTCTAGCGCACCTTATGCGGATATGAGCGAATCCCTTATATTTGAAAAGGAGGATTTATTATGTCTTATGCGGAGAGGATAAAGGAGATAGAGAGAGGTTTAAAACAAGGTATAAGGGTTGAAAAGTTCTCTTTGGATCTTGATCACCTGGGTCCTGGGGAGAAGAGGAGATTATACGAGTTTATGTATGCCCATGGCCCTGGCAATGGGAAGATGTTGTTTCTTCCTATCGATCAAGGGGTGGAGCATGGCCCCAGCGATTTCTTTCCCAATCCTCCTAGCGTTGATTTCGATTTCCAACTGGCTCTTGCTGAGGAGGGAGGGTATTCGGGTATAGTTTGTCATATAGGCTTAGCGGAGAAACATATGAAGAAGTTCGCGGGCAGAGTTCCTCTGATTCTGAAGATCAACGGTAAGACTAACATCCCCTCCGATGAGGAGGCTTTCTCAGCTCTGGATGCAACGGTGGAGGATGCAGTCAGACTCGGAGCGGATGCTATCGGTTATACCCTCTATGTTGGTTCTCCAAGTCAAGATCGAGACTTCGTCCAATTTATGCAGGTCAGACAGGAAGCTAAAAGATATGGAATGCCAGCTATTATGTGGGCTTATCCGAGAGGAAAATATGTCGAGGAAAAAGGCGGGCGGGATTCCTTAGCTATGGTTCATTATGCGGCTAGAATCGCTAACGAGTTGGGAGCAACCTTAGTTAAGATAAATCAACCCAAGGCTCCTAAGGGGGGCGAATATACCGATAAGTTCTTCGGCAAATACAACCAATATAAGGACCTTGATGATCAGACCTCCCTCAATATGGCGGTTCAAGCGGCGGGAAGGACTGGCGTATTAGTCTCTGGAGGAAGTAAGATCAGCGATGAGGATCTCCTGAACAAAGCTGAGGCTTCCTTAAAGGCTGGAGTCGATGGCTTGATCTTCGGAAGGAATATGTGGCAGCGAAAGTTTGAGGATGCGCTTGAGATAACCAGAGAGATCAAGAAGATGATGCAAGAGTTCTAGGAATTTGTTAATCTCAGATCTCATCTCCTCCGAGGAGAGGGGATGAGATAGACTTGTTGATACCTACTACTTCGACTTATTTGTCGAAGTTAGACTTCATATCCTAGTAGGATAGCGACTTAGGAGGATCAACTATTATGATGCTTAAATTAGAAAACCTATCTGTCGAGGTCTCTGGAGAGGAGATACTTCGAGATATAAACTTGGAGATCGAAGAGGGCGAGACTCATATCCTCTTTGGTCAAAATGGGTCTGGTAAAACATCATTGGCCATGACTATAATGGGTTTCCCTAGATACAGAATTACCAAGGGTAAGATTATCTTTAAGGGGAAGGTGATAAATGATATCCCTGTCTATGAGAGAGCGAAGTTGGGAATTGGGATTCTCTTTCAAAGGCCGCCAACGATTAGAGGAATCAAGCTGAGGCAAATGCTTGAGATTAGTGGTCATGATTCGGCTGATATAGATGGTTTAGCTGAGGGACTTAATATGAACGATTTTATGGACAGGGATATAAACTCAGGATTTTCTGGAGGAGAGATTAAGCGCTCAGAAGTGTTACAGCTTATGGCTCAGGCTCCAGATCTATCATTGCTGGATGAACCAGATTCAGGGGTTGATCTGGAAAGCATGGCTCTTATGGGCGAGGCGATAAATAAATTGCTGGATAAACAATTGAGGAGGAGACGTAAAAAAGCGGGGCTTATAATCACCCATACTGGCTATATCCTTAACTATGTGGAAGCGGATAAGGGACATGTATTGTTCAATAAGTCCATCGGATGTAGTGGTAATCCGCGAGAATTGATACAAGGTATTAGCGAAAATGGATATGAGGGGTGTTTAACGTGCCAAAAATAGATTCTAATGAGGATAAAATAGAGCTGGAACGGTATGAAAAGGAAGGGGAGAAAAGCCCTTACCTGGAAGATGTTTCCCAACTATCTCCAATTGATAGGGAGAGGATGGTTGGGGTAGGAGTCGATGTAACAAGCAAAGAGCGTTCGGGAACATTCATTCAGACCGATCATAGTGTAGTCCATAGCAGTTCGCTCTATGAGGGTTTAGAGGTAATGGATATAGATGAGGCTCTGAACAAGTATGATTGGATTCGGGATAACTATTGGTGGAAGGCTGTGTCTCCTGACCAGGATGAATATACTAGGCAAGTCAAAGCTAATCCCCATCATGGATACTTCATCAGAGCCTTACCAGGCGTAAAAGTTACCTATCCGCTACAAGCGTGCCTCTTCCTCAAGAAGAATAAATTGATGCAGAGCGTTCACAATGTTATAATTGCTGAACCCGATTCTGAGCTTAATATCATAACTGGTTGTGCTACAGCTTCCTATGTGGAAGAAGGGATACATTTAGCGGTATCGGAAATATACGTGAGAAAGGGAGCTAAACTAAGCTCTACGATGATCCACAGTTGGGGTGAGCAGGTGGTAGTTCGTCCGCGCTCCGTCACAATAGTAGAGGAAGACGGAACATTCCTTTCGAACTACATTGGCTTAAAGCCTGTGCGCTCGCTTCAGATGTATCCGACCACCAAACTCGTAGGAAGGGGAGGATTAGCTCGATATACCTCTATCCTCTATGCTCTCCCCGGATCATCTATGGATATCGGTTCTCGCGTCGTGCTTCAAGCAGAAGATACAAAAGCGGAGGTTATCTCAAGGGCTATCAGCGAAGGAGGAGAGATAATAGCTAGAGGGCACTTAGTGGGAGAAGTAGCGGGAGTGAAAGCTCACCTAGATTGTGGAGGAATGATTCTTTCGGATAAAGGTGTAATCCGTGCCATACCCGAGTTGGAGGGGAGAGTCCCAGATGTAGAATTATCGCACGAGGCGGCAATTGGGAAAGTAGCTAGGGAGGAGATCGAATATTTAATGGCTCGAGGTCTTAGCGAGGAGGAAGCAACTTCGACTATTGTGCGAGGATTTTTAGATACGAGTATAATGGGATTACCACCTCAGCTCCAAGCCGAAGTCGATAGAGCTATGGAAGCTGTGGAGAAAGCTTATTAATAATAAAAGTGTTGGGTATTGCTGGCAGTCTCCGGCGCTCAGGAAATACAATCAATACAAAGATCTCGTATTTTCACAAAAATTTCAATTAAAAAGGGGAAAAGAGACTATGAGACAGATGACCGAGCAAAACCTAAGGGCCGCCTATGCGGGAGAGAGCCAAGCTCATATGAGATATAAGATATTCGCCGCTCAGGCGGAGAAGGAAGGGAAGTCCAACATCGCCAAGCTCTTTCGAGCTATCTCCTATGCTGAGCAGGTTCATGCTACCAATCACTTCAAAGCATTAGGGGATTTAGGACAGACTACCGAGAATCTCGACACGGCTATAGGTGGTGAGACCTACGAGGTAAACGAGATGTACCCAGCTTTCGATGCGGTAGCTGAGCTCCAGAGGGAGAAAGGGGCCAAGAGAAGCATATATTACGCTTTGGAAGCGGAGAAGATCCATGCATCAATGTATCAGGAAGCTAAGCAAGCCGCAGAAGCGGGAAAGGATCTCGAGATCGGGGATATATTCATCTGTAGCGTATGCGGATATACTGTAGAGGGAGAGGCTCCTGATACCTGTCCGATATGTGGCGCTAAAAAGGAAATGTTCAAGAAGTTCAGTTAATAGATAGTTTATGAACAGGGGACGCCAGGTTACAGACCTCGCGCCTCTGACCTCATCTGATATCCGATCAGTAAAGGATCTAATGATGAAAGTGCTAGGTATCGCGGGTAGTCCTCGTCGCTCAGGCAATACGGAGTTACTATTAGATAGAGCGCTGGAGGGTGCTAGAAGCACGGGGGCGGAGGTGGAGAAGATCGTTCTCAACCTAATGAAGATAAGAGGATGTCAACATTGTGATGGCTGTCTTAAAACTGGAATGTGTGTTATAAAGGATGATATGCAAAAGATATATCCGAAACTCAAGGAAGCAGATCATCTCATCTTAGCCTCGCCGGTCTTCTTCATGGGACTTACTTCTCAAGCTAAGGCGATGATCGATCGTTGCCAATGTCTATGGGTAGCGAAGTATATCCTTAAACTGCCTGAGGCAACCTCGAAAGAACGTAAGCGTAAAGGTCTATTCATATCTGTGGGAGGGATGAATCGCCCCAACTTATTCACTGGAAATATAGCTACAGTGAAAGCGATATTCGCTACCTTAAACGTTGCTTACAGAGAAGAGCTGCTCTTCCCCGGCATAGATGAGAAGGGAGAGATACTAAATCATCCCCCTGCTCTTCAACAAGCTTATGAAGCTGGAAGAAGATTAGTAGAAGATAGCTAGTAAAAGAAGAAAGCAAGGGATAGATTAATCGATCTGGCCCTTGCTACTTATTGTGTAATCTCCGGAGAGAGGAACTGGAGGAATTAACTTTTATTTCTTCAGGGCGAAGCTATATCTTTTCCCCTTCTTCACCCCTTTTACCTTGAATTCTATTTTACCCTCTTTAGCTAGCCATCCTATCCCCATTAGAACTTCCTCAGTAGATTCAACCTTGTCTTTCAAGCCTCTTTTCAATCTTGCTAATGAAGATTCCTCATTCTCCTCGAGAAAATGCCATACTTTTCCGGCTACCTCTCCTATTCTTGCAACCATCCGAATAGATAACCCCCTTTCCTCTCAACTATTTCCAATCCTAAGATCTATCAATCATATTATATCATAACTTCTATTCAAAGTCAATAACTTTTGGATAAAAGCTAAATATGTGAATATTCATGCTGGGAAAGGGTGTAAAGGAAACTTTTTTACCTTGAGTTTTGTTGCCGGCGAAGGTCTCCTTTATTTGAACAATTCTCCCTGAAACTTTTTTGAAACTACTTAATGAGATGTAAGCATGTAGAATATCGTGCTAGCAGATTTGGATTTGAATTTCCTTAAATCACCCTCCCCTAGCCCCTCCCGTCTTGGTTTTTGCTGAATTAATAAGGCTATCAA
>CAZSTA010000029.1:0-26008 GCA_964609495.1 uncultured bacterium
ATACGGGAGAGGAGATAGAAGTTAGCATAAATTATAGGGGGGCAGGAGAGTTCAGCCCTACTTATATAATGATCGGCTGGAATCCTAAATATGGTATCCCTCCGGGGGGGCGCTATTTCAACATTAAGCTACCAGCAGGAGCATCTTATGAATTAGTAAAATATAAAGATTAATATAGAGTAGGATTTCCAAGTAGGAGGTGATGCTCCCATTTAAATCTTAGGATGTTTGAGTAGCCGTTTCTTTGAAATCTCAGAAAAAATTACTATAGAATTTAAGGAGGGTTTTACCGGTGCTAAAGAGAAGTTTGTTAATTTTGATCGTGATATCTATGATCTCTGCAGCTCTCTCCGGTTGCGAGCGGGGTGGAGGTGGTGGAAGTGAAACAGATACCCCTCCTCCATTTGAGGTCTCTACCCAACTTACCAATTCCTGCGGGAAAGCGGTTTTTCTCACCAGTGAGGAGGAGATGGTAGTTCTTCAATTAGTTAATGAAGATAATGAACCTATCAAGGGACTCCAGGTAACTGCCTTCACAGATGAGGTTGGATATGAAGGTATGCTCTTGGTAGTCACAGACCCAGCCAATAACTATTTAATCTATATGTTCTCTCCTGGGGATAATGAGAGTGGAGAAGCGGAGTTCGTAGATTGTCCCGAGGAGGAAGCCGAGGATCAAGCCTTGACAAAACATTATATCCTCCGTAGAATGATAACTCTGGATTCAGCTTTAGAGAGGGGAACATATATAAATCCAGTGTTTCAGGAGAGGGTGGAGAATTTTGAAAAATACCTCTTTGATCCTCGTTATGGATATTATGAGATTAACTTTACCTCATCCTTAACCGAGATCGATGCTAAGCTAAAGGATGCTTGGATGGAGAGCGGATTAGATGATGAGATCTGCTTGATATCCGGAGAGGACAGCTATTTAGGAGCTATAGCTTTTTATTATGGTAATTCAGGACAGGAGGTAAGTCCAGATCCAGAGACTATCGATTATAGGCTGAATATCTTTAAGGTTGTCGAGGTTACGCAGGGACAGGAGTACCTACGTGGTGGATACGAAGCCGATCAGATCTTTGACGTGTACTTCCCAAGATGGGGGCTGTGGACCTCAATGCCCTTCCCCGTGATCAAGCCTCATCAAGGACCAATCAACAGTCCTCCTCAACTCACAGTAAGCGCAGAACCAGCAGAGGGGAAAGCACCTCTAACTGTTAAATTCACAGCAGAGGCAGAGGATACAGATGGAACGGTTGTATCTTATGAGTGGGATTTCGGTGATGGAGAGACCAGCACCGAACAGAATCCAACCCACATCTATAAGAAAGGCAAGAAAGAAGGAGAGATCTATACCGCTACCTGTAGGGTGGTTGATGACGATGGTGCTATGGCTATCGCTTCAGTGGATGTAAACGTCATATACACTACTACAGGAGATGAGGGGAGATACTTGGTTTATAAGATATCCCCCGGTCCTACGAGTGGAAAGGTAGAATTTGACGTTACAGGACTATCAGCCGCTGGTACTGCTAAAGATATCGTTCTTGTTCTGGGAAAGGGGCTGACCAAGAGTAGCTATGAAAATTGGAGAATAGATATCAGAAAATATGCAGATGGACGAGACCTTATGAAGACCACCATAGTCCAGCAACCCAGAGCTATAGAGGCTTATTGGCTGAACAGAAGCCTGATATTCTGGAATCCAGGCCATACCTATCACTTCACTGCAACCTGGGGAGACGGCGTCTTCCGAGCTACCCGCGAGGATAAAACAACCGGGGGAACCATAACCTTCGTTGCGAATTACGCCAGTGTAGGGGTATTTGATCCCACCTACGTAATGATCGGTTGGAATCCGAAGTATGGGCTTCCCCCTGGAGGCTACTACTCCAATGTGAAACTGCCTCAGGAAGTAGAATATACGTTGGTTATGAAGGACTAGAGGAGTTGTAGTTCAAAATAAAGGGGGATAATTATGTTTTCGAGAAGGAATATAGCGATTTTGATGTTATCCATCGCTCTTATTGGACTGACGGTAGGATGTAGTAGGGAGAAAGGGGGAGGGGTTGTTTCTCCTCCCTTTACAGCGATATCCGATATCACCAATAGCTGTGGTAAAGCTGTCTTCTCTGTCGGCAAGGGTGAGATATTAATATTGAAGTTAGTAGATGAGGGAAGTAATCCGATTCAGGGGCTCGATGTTCTCTGCCTCTCTGATGAAACTGGGGCTGAGAATGTCCTCTTAATTGTCACTGATCCCGATGATAGATACTTAACTTATATGTTCTCTCCTCAAGCGGCGGAGTTAGAGAGCTATGCGGGAGAGGTATTCTCAGGGTGTGAAAGTAGTTCAGCTCTAGAGAGTGAGAACTTTGAAAAGAGATACCTGCTGAAGAAAATGATGAGCTTCTCCTCGGTTATAGATGAGGATGAGAAAGAAGGATCTGCGTATTACGATAAAGTGGATAAGGTCAATAAATATCTCTTCGATCCTGAATATGGTTACTATGAAGCTCTTTTCTCTTCAGACCTGGAGAATCTAGACTCCAAATTGAAGGAATATTGGGACGAGTTCGAATTTGGAAATAGGACTGGATTAACCAGAGATGGATACTTAGCTCATATAGCCGTATATGATGATGGGTCTCCAGCGACGATAAAGCTCAATATATTCTCCAAGGATCAAACAAATCAAAAGGGAGATTATCTTAAGAATGGCTATGCTGTGAGTCAATTCTTCGAGGTATATCAACCTAAGATCAAGATGTGGGAGGGGATAGAGCCCTTCCCCCTCATCAAACCTCTGAGTGGTCCTACTAATACACCTCCTACAGTGAAGATCTCCGCTCTGCCCACGGAGGGATTACTCCCTCTTGAGGTTAGCTTTAAGGCTGAGGCAGACGATCGGGATGGAACGGTCGTATCTTATGAGTGGAACTTCGCTGATGGAGAGACCAGCAACGAGCAGAATCCAACTCATATTTATCGAATCGGGGGAACGCATAAGGTAGTGTGCAAGGTTACCGATAACGATGGCGCGGAGGGCTCCGATTCAATCGAGATATCGGCATCTACTCCGCCCACGGGAGATTCGGGAAGTTATCTAGTATATAAGCTATCCTCCGCTATAAACGGAGGAACTATAGAGTTCGATGTCAAGGGATTAACCAATATGGGCTCTACTAATTCCCGAGTCTCTGGCAAGGATGTCCTATTCTGTATGACTAAGGGAATGACACTCGCAAATTATGAAGGATATCGTTGTGACATCAGGAAGTATGGCTCTAACTATACTGGGCAAAATGCTAACACTTTGCAGACGGTCATAACCACTGGACTCTCGAAGTGGGTGGAGGAAACTTGGCTCGATAGCAAAATGATAAACTGGGATAGGGACCATACTTATCATCTCACCATTATCTTTGGTGATTTCCAGTTCAAAGCCTTTCGCTTGGATAAAGATACTGGGGAGCTCATAGAGTTCAGCGCCTCCTATGAGGAGGCGGCTCCAAATGGATTATCGTTTACTTATATAATGTTCGGCTGGAGCCCGAAATATGGCACTCCTCCCGGCGGGACATTCTTCGATGTCAGACTGCCCTATGGGGTTGATTACGAGCTAGTCAAGAGTGCGCCCTAACTCTATAGTCCAGGCTATAAGTGATCAATTTGAGCGGGGAAGACAAATAATTTTATAGCTGGTTTTCAACCTTCCTCGCTCAATTTATGAAGAACTTATGTTTTTTAGCAAGATAGAGCATTTCTGCTTAATTATACCAAAGATACTTATCTTCTCGGTTTTGGCTATCTTTCTAGGGAGTTGCTCATCGAGCTCGCTCGAGGCAGATAGCTTTATATTTTATAAGAATGATTTCTCCGAGGGGCTTCCGGAGGGAGAATGGGCTGTTATCAACTCTCCCCAATTGGAACCGGTTACTGAAGTTATAAATATAAAGGAGGATTTTGACTCCCTAAATACTGCCCTTTGGGAGCAGATAAGCAGAGGGACAAAAATCACAATAGCTAACGGAATATTAGAGTTAGGCGGAGATACCTCAAACAGGGATGATATGATCGGTATCTCCACTCCGTATTTCCCTAAGCAGAGTTATCTTGCTAAAATAGATTTTCGGATTCCCCGGGGAAAGAGCCATCTGACTTTCAGATTGACCTCGGGTGAGGGGAGCTATTTTTCAGTTCTTTATGATTCCGATAAATACAGTCTCGATTGGTCCGAGGGAAGAGAGGGAGAATGGGGACGAGAGGAGATAGATTCTTGGGGGGATGAGAAGAGCAATTTTCATACCATGACCATAATCTATAATTCTACAAACGGCGAGGTCTCTGGATATATCGATCGTTACTTCTTAGGTAGCGCCTTCGTTGCCCTCTCTTCCGATCTAAAGTTCGAGATAACAGCCTCCAGATCTCCTTCGGATGATACCCTGGTCCTCCTTGATAATTTCTACTTGACCACTCAGCTTGGCCTGAAGATCCGAAGCGAAGACGGAATGGTATCGGTCTCAGGGATAACAGTAGGCCCGGGAAGGGATGTAACGGGATTAATAACTACCCGGACTTTCTCCCAACAACCCTGTACAATAGGGATCAGCTTCAAACTACCTTTCACTGATTGGGATAGGAAGGAGACTGTTCAACTGGCTTTAGAGGATAGCAGAGGATATTTCTTCGCTGTTCAGTACAGCCCCAGTGGATATGGATACCGAATAAGCTGGCTGGATAGTGAGGGATGGGGAAGCTTCCACCCCTGGATACCTGCGGAAGGAACTGAGGGGAGGAGATTTCAACCCTTGGCTATAACTTATGATCCATCTACTCAGACAGCTAGAGGTTTTACCTCTGGTCATAATTTGGGAAGCCATAAGATAGATCTTAAGGGTTTTAAGGTCAAGTTTTACTATTATATTGAACCCCGAAGGGGAGGAAGTTATGTCAATTGTCAGTTCGACGATTTTATGATGATCTTGGAAGAAGAGAATGCTCGATGAGGTGATATCTATAGAATCTAGGGTCAGAAGTATATCAGTCTGCCTTCCCGCCTATAATGAAGAAGGAAATATAGAAAATGCTATATCAAAAGCCAGGGAAGTGTTAAAAGATATATGTGATAGATATGAGATCATCGTGGTAGATGATGGTAGTATTGATAATACCGGAAAGATTATAGAGGAATTAGCCAAAACTAATACCTCACTCAGGGTTTTCCATCACGAAAGTAATCAGGGATATGGAAGCGCGCTAAAGACTGGATTTTACAAAGCTAAATGTGAGCTGGTCTTCTTCACCGATTCCGATAATCAATTTGATATAGCTGAGATAAGTAACTTAACACCCTTGATCGAGTCTGCTGATATAGTAGCTGGATACAGAATAAAGCGGAATGATCCCTTCCTCAGATTATGGAATGCTAAACTCTTTAACCTTCTGATCAGGCTCCTCTTCGGGTTAAAGGTTAGAGATCTTAATTGTGCTTTCAAACTTTTCAAAAGGTGTATCCTCGATGAGATCAACTTAGAATCTACCGGAGCGTTAATTAATACCGAATTTCTTATAAAGGCTAAAAAGAGGGGCTACAAGATTGTGGAGGTGGGAGTTAATCATTATCCTCGAGAAGTGGGAGAACAAACTGGAGCCAATCTCAAAGTAATCATTCGAGCTTTCGTTGAACTTTTTAAGATGTGGAATATTTTAAGAAGATAGGTTATTTATTTTTAATTTCTACTTGAGGTGATTTATATGGGATATAACAATTCTTCTCGAAGACGCACTTCTGTTTTTATAATTATCCTCATATTTGCGGTGCTTATCTCTATGCGAGCTGTTCATCTAGTCGCCGATTCGCCGAAGAATCTAAGTAAGAGTGGAGGCATCTTTGGTGATGAAGGGTGGGAAGCTCATAACGCCCGAAATAAGGTTCTCTTTGGGAACTGGAAGTATGATGATTATATGCTTATGTATGTCAGTCCAATAATAAATTATGCCCTCTACCTATCCTTTCGTGTTATGGGAGTCGGGCTGAGACAGACTCGATATGTCGCTCTATTCTTTAGTCTTCTCACCTTACTCTTCTTCTATCTAGCTATTAAAGATGAGTTCGGAAGAGGAAGAGCCGCATTCTGCACTCTCATATTGGGTGTTAATTACATATTCATTATGTATAATCGGCTTTCTATAATGGAGACGGAGGCGGTCTTTTTTATAGTCCTATCTATGTTCCTTTTCCAGAAGGGTTTAAGAGATAGATTTTTTCTCTTCCTCTGTGGAGTAAGTGGCTTTGTAGCTTTCATCTCCAAATCGATCGCTATTTTCGCTTTGATAACCCCGATCTTAGTTCTGCTTTGGTATCTCATAAGGGAGTTCGTCGAGCGCAAAGAGGAGGAAGGAGAAAGAGTTTTCCCCCTCAATCCCTTGGTCATTCTGAGAGCCATCTTTCATCCCTCTATGCTTTCCCTACTTGCTGGTATGCTGGTCACCTTTTTGATCTGGTATTATCCCTTCTTCTCAAAGCACGTTGCGGAGATCGCCCCTTACACTGCTTATACTAAAGGTCTGCTTTTCCCCTACTCCTTCCGAAAGTTAGTCAGCAATATCGCTTCTCACCCACTCATAGAATATTTTTATAAGTCTCCGATAACTCTGTTTGCCACTTTTATCGCCTGTTTCTCGATAATATACCTTCTTCTGAAGGACTGGCGAAATACGAATCCTCTGATATTCTTTGCCTTCTGGTGGCTTATAATAGGGGGATTATCATACTCCGCCTTCAGCTATAGACCCCTGAGATATTATATCTTGTTAACGCCACCCTTATGCTTCCTAGGGGCTTCAGCTTTGTTGGGGATAAGGGATTTTAAAGCGAAAGAAAAGCTCAAGATGACACCCCTATTCTTCATAATCTTCTTTATCTTGCTCTTCATCATTCTGATTCCTCCAGCTCGCATTCTACTTCTTCGCCTCTCATCTCCCGTAATATCAACAGAAGCGGAGGAGTTCAGCTTAGCTCTAAAGGCCTCTCTTCTCTCCTTAGCCTTCACGCTTTTCGTAGTCTTAGTGATACTAGCTTTAAGAGGCAAAGTCTTTGCGCTCTCAACAAGACGACCTAGATTCTTCTATTACCTATTCATCCTTTTAGTAACAGTAGCTTTGGTGATAAATGCATCTCAATACCTACTTTGGGCTGCCTTTCCCCAATATAAGATCTACACGATCTCTAAGGATCTAGGAGAGGAGTTAGATAACGCAGTGATAGCTGGATCTTGGTCGATGGTTATCTCCCTGGAGAACGAGCATCATGCTCTACCTATTTGGATGAACCATTCAAATTATAAGGATCCCTTCCATAAATATAAGATCACCCATCTCTTCTTAACTGAATATAACGATGAGCCCGGATTATATAAGGAGTGGTTTCCAGAGGAGATGAGACACGTCGAGGTTATAAAGGAATATGATATTGGGATGACAAGGGTGAAACTTTATAAGGTAAATATCGACTATAATTTATGAGGATAATCAATATGAGGGATATTCTAGTTACTGGAGGGGCAGGATTCATCGGGTCTAATCTTGTAGCCCATCTTCTAGGTAGAGGGGATCATGTCGTCTGCCTCGATAACTTTGATGACTACTATGATCCCAGGATAAAGCGCAATAATATCGCCCCTTACTTAAAAGATGAGAACTTCACCCTAGCGGAGGGTGATGTGAGGGACACCGCTCTTTTAAGGGAGATATTCGATAAGGGAATCGATAAGGTAGTTCACTTAGCCGCGAGGCCTGGGGTAAGAGGCTCTTCAGATTCTCTTCTTTATGAGGACATAAACTTGAAGGGAACTTTAAATCTCCTGGAAGTATGCAAAGATTATGATATCGAGAACTTCATATTTGGCTCTTCCTCCTCCGTATATGGCACTAACGAGAAAGTGCCATTCGGAGAGGAAGATCGTATCCACAAGACTATATCTCCTTACGCGGCCTCTAAGAGGGCGTGTGAGTTATTCTGCTATATGTTTCATCACCTATATAATATTCCGATCGCTTGTCTTCGCTTCTTTACCGTCTATGGCCCTCGCCAGCGACCGGATATGGCTATCCACAAATTCACTCGCTTGATAGACGAAGGGAAGGAGATAGCGATATTAGGAGATCCTGCCTCTAAGCGAGATTACACCTATGTAACGGATATAATTGAGGGAGTAGTTAGCGCCCTAGATAAGAACTTCGCCTTTGAGATCTTTAATCTAGGAGATTCGAATACCGTCGAATTGCGCTATCTAGTATCTATCATAGAGGGAAGTTTGGGAAAGAAAGCCGAGGTCAAATATTATCCTCCGCATCCGAGCGATGTTCCCATCACCTATGCGGATATAAGTAAATCGAAGAGGATACTGGGTTATGAACCAAAAGTGAGTATCGAGGAGGGAATAGATAGATTTATCTCTTGGTTTAAGTATAACAAATGATAGACGATCGAGGGGATGATAGCGATGGGCGAGGATATCGAGAATTTAGAGAGCATATCGGTAGTGATCCCCATCTTGAACGAGGAAGGAAATATCAAATCTCTCTATCCTCAATTAAA
Organism: uncultured bacterium; assembly: GCA_964609495.1. GTDB lineage: Bacteria > CAZSTA01 > CAZSTA01 > CAZSTA01 > CAZSTA01 > CAZSTA01. The sequence continues at coordinate 8,609 of CAZSTA010000029.1, forward strand.
GCAGGTTTTGGATGGATTGGGGAGGGAATATGAATTAATTTTTGTGGATGATGGCAGTATCGATGGCACTTTCCCTCTGCTCAAGGAGATTGCCGCTCAGGACGATAAGGTTAAGATAATAAGATTTAGGAAGAACTTCGGTCAGACTGCAGCTATATCCGCGGGCTTCGATTATGCTACAGGGGATATTATAATCACCTCGGATGGAGATCTCCAGAACGATCCAGAGGATATTCCTAAGTTGATAGCTAAAGTAGAAGAGGGATATGATGTGGTAAGTGGTTGGCGTAAGGACAGGAAAGAGCCATTTCTAACGAGAATTCTACCCTCTAAGATCGCCAATTCATTGATCTCCTTCTTAACCGATGTTAAATTACATGATTATGGCTGTTCCTTGAAAGCATATCGAAGGGAGGTAGTGAAGAATATAAATCTTTATGGGGAGATGCACCGTTTCATCCCTGCCCTGGCAAGCTGGATGGGTATCTCCGTGGCGGAAGTTCCAGTGAACGATCGAGCGAGAAAGTTCGGAAAATCGAAATATGGATTATCTCGAACGACCAAGGTGCTTCTAGATCTAATAACGGTTAAATTTTTGCTGAGATATTCTACCCGACCTATTCAGATCTTTGGCTTTTTAGGGTTAATTTCAACCCTCGTTGGCTTCCTTATGGCTTTATATCTTTCCTATGGGAGATTGTTCAAGGGCCAGAGTTTAGCGAACAGACCTATTTTACTGCTAGCTGTTCTATTAATATTCATCGGTATTCAACTCATCACTATGGGATTGTTAGGAGAGATGATAGTTAGGATCTATCATGAGGCGCAAGGAAAACCAATCTATGTGGTTAGGGAGTTGATCGAAGGGAAAAAGAGAACAGGATATAAGGATAAATATACTCAGCTCCAGCGATTTATTTCCTGATAGGATGATAATTATTTATCCTTCCGAAGTGGTGATTTATGAGGATATTAATGCTTACTCCAGAACCATTTTTCCAACCCAGAGGCACTCCCTTCAGCGTGTATCATCGTGCTGAGACCCTGGGAAAGTTAGGATATGAAGTCGATATATTGACCTATCCCCTTGGTAAAGACGTAAAATTAGAGAATGTCAACATCTATCGTATTCCCAAGATCCCCTTCATAAAGCACGTCAAAGTGGGGCCTTCCTTAACTAAATTACCTTTAGATTTCCTCCTCTTTATCGAGGCTTTTGTCAAGCTCCTTTCCGGGAAATACGATTGTATTCACTCCCACGAAGAGGCGGTCTTTATCGCCTCGCTCCTGAAGATCATCTTCGGAAAACCTTCGGTCTATGATATGCACTCCAGCCTACCTCAACAGTTGGAGAACTTCGATTTCATCCGTAATAAAACGATCATCAGGATAGCTAAAGTGCTAGAGCGATGGGCCTTAAAGATATCGGACATTACTATAGTTATCTGCCCTGCTCTGCGCGATACTGTCCGCAATATCGCTCCTACAAAGCAGGTGATACTGATCGAGAATGTTGCGGGAAGCGATGATTGTGAGGTGCCCCCATCTGTTTTGAAAAAGATCCGAGAGGAATTAGGGATCGATAGCCAACCAGTGATACTGTATGCGGGAACTTTTGAGCCATATCAGGGATTAGATATTCTGATCGGAGGTATTCCCCTGGTTGTTAGAGATTATCCTCAGGTGAGATATGTATTGGCTGGAGGCGATCCCCATCAAGTGGAGGAGATGAAGAGATTAGCCGAATCTCTCAAAGTCGGCGATAATGTCCTCTTCTTAGGGAAGAGACCCCCTGATGATATACCACCTCTCCTGGCTATGGCTGATATCTTAGTATCCCCTCGCAAGAAAGGTACCAACACTCCCCTTAAGATCTACTCCTATCTTCGTTCGGGGAAGCCTATCGTAGCGACCGATCTCTCCACTCATACTCAGGTTTTAACCAAGGAGACTGCGATACTGACCGAACCTGAGGCGAACTCTTTTGCTCAGGGGATCATAGATCTACTAAAAGACGAGGAGTTAAGAAAAACTATCGGTAGAAGAGGAAGAGAATTAGCAGAGACCGAATATAGCTATGAGATGTTTGTTAAGAAAACCGAGCTGGTATATGAATATATCGAGGGTTTAATTAGTAAAGGTTATAGAGAAAATGAATGAAGAGAATAGTATCGAAGAACTCTCCCAATTAGATATAGATAGAGTTATTCGTATGAGTAGCGGTAGAGTCGAGGAAAACGTCAAGATAAAAATTATAATTCCTCTTCTGAAGATGTTAGGATATGATGTTAAGAGAGATATGGATTTCGAGCATCATGTCAGAAATGGAAGAGCGGATATAGCTTTGATATTCGAAGGTCAACCCAAGTTAATTGTGGAAACAAAGGATCTCGATGAAAATTTAGATAATCATATAGAACAAGCGCTCGATTATGCCTTTAAGAAAGGAGTGGATTGGGTATTATTAACTAACGGGATTGAAACAAGGCTATACAAATCTTACATATCAGGAGTTCTTCCAGAAGATAGATTGCTCTTTTCTACTAGGCTAAATGACCTTCCTCAAACTTTCTCAGAACTCTGGGATAGAATATCGAAGGAAAATTTACCAACTGCTGAGAGGATAACAAAAGAGGCAGAGTATATCAGAGAAAGGATAACTGCTAAAAGTTTGATAAGAGATCTAACAGATTGTAAAGATATACTATTCCAAGATCTTTTTGAGCAGTTTAAGGACAGATATGACAAAGAGGAGGATTTTAGAGATCTGATAAATAATTGGGCTGAGAAGGTAAAGATGGATATTAAAGATCCTCAGTTTATTGATAATCTTTGCAAAGAAGGTGCTTATACCCTAATAAATAGGATATTATTCTTGAGGATTTGTGAGGATAAAGGGTATATAAAAGCTAAATTGAGTAAGGAAAACATAGCTGATTTGAGGCGAATGGTCGAGAAACCTATCAGAATTCTAAATTTAGCTTTTGAAGAGGTCGGAGATAGATTCGAAAGATTATACAAATCTCCTCTATTTGATAACATAAACTTTGATACTATTAGATGGAACGAAAAAACTATCAATTATATCTTAGATAAACTGGGAGAGCACGATTTCAGCAGAATTAGTAGAGATATATTAGGGATGGCTTATGAACAACACATAACTGGAGAGGAAAGGAAGCAGTTGGGACAATTCTATACTCCTGATTTCGTAATTGACTATATCCTAGATAATACCCTGAATATAGTTCTTAATGAGAAATCGGTGGAAGATATAAAGATATTAGATCCCGCTTGTGGTTCAGGAGGTTTTTTGATAAGAGCGTATAATAGGCTTAGAGAACGATATAGAGAAGAGAGATGGGCTGAGGAGGTGATTCATGAGCAGATATTGAAGAATAATATACATGGGATCGATATTAATCCATTCGCCACCCAATTAACGGTGATGAATTTATTGCTCAAGGATCTCGATCACCCCACTGGAGAGATCAACATAGTTGAAGGAGATAGTTTAGATAAAAGATTTGACAATTTCTTAGACCTAGATGCTTTTAATAATGATGCTCCGATCACCAAAGTTGTGAGAGGGAATAAGAAGAGTTCTTTAGTGAAGTTACTCCAGAAGCGCCCTTTTGATATTATTATAGGTAATCCTCCTTATATCGGTAAAAGAACCTATCTCCTCCCTAGTGATAAAAAGAGATTCAAGCAACAGTATTACTGCGCTCAAGGGAGATATGAGATCTATCGCTTTTTTATCGAGCGAGGCATCGAGTTGTTAAGAGATGGCGGAATGCTAGGTTTTATTGTGCCTCATACCTGGTTGGTGCTGGAGCAAGCAGAGAAACTCAGGAACTTTGTATTAAATAATTGCAAGATAATTTCAATAGCAACTTTATCGGTTAAAGCGTTTGAGACAGTAGTGGATAATATAATTATTATATTACAGAAGGAAGCTGAAGCAAAAGCTCGAAAAACTAATAAAATAGAGATCAGAGTTCTGGGTCTCAATGGTTTAAGAAAGGATCGCAATATCTCTCAGGAAAAGTGGTGCGTTAATAAAAATCAGATTTTCGATATCTATAGTGATGATAGGACTTCGGAATTGATTGCAAAGATAGAGCAAGGTAGTCTGAAGTTAGAGAGCATCGGTGATGTCAGAGATGGAATAATAGTTGGAAGAATTAAGGATATAGCCTTTTCTGATAAGAAACTTGATAGCGCCTATCAAAAAGTTCTATTCGGAAGAGATATTGAAAGGTATAGCAAACGTTGGGGAGGTATGTTCGTTTGTAGAGATAAGGATAGACTATTAAGGATTGAGAAAGAAAGAGTCGGAGAAAGAGAAGTTGGACTTAGGTTGAGAGAGGAAAAAATATTCAAGAGAGAGAAAATACTAACTAGAAAAACTGCTGATCGCCTAATCGCTTGTTATGATAATGAAGGGCATTATTACGATCATAGTTTGCATGGAACTTCAGTAACTTCGGATGATTTTGAGATAAAATATATCCTGGCTCTATTAAACTCTAAGCTCTTAGAGTGGTATTATAAAAGCGATCCCTTCCAGAAGAAGCGAACTTTTCCTCAAGTTAGAATCAGCAAGTTAAAGAGCTTACCCATAAGGAAGGCATCACCAGAACAGCAGAATGAAATAAAACTATTAGTAGATAAAAATTTGGTGTTGAATGAACAGTTATGTGATCCTGCCTTTGGGGAAAAGAGAGCGGACATCCAAAAGGAGATAGAGCTTATAGATAAAAGGATAGACGAGAAAGTATTCGAGTTGTATGAGATGACTGAAGAGGAGAGAGAATTTATCAGAAGAGATTTAGCAGAGGGCGAATAGAAGGGGGATTATCCTTGCGAGAGCAGACGGAGTTATTAGCTACTCTATTCGATAACCTAAACTTTGATGATATTAAATGGAGCGAGGAAACTATCAACTATATCTTAGATAAGCTGGGAGGGAATGATTTCAGCAGGATTAGTAGGGATATATTAGGGATGGCTTATGAACAACATATAACTAGAGAGGAAAGGAAGCAATTAGGACAATTCTACACTCCTGATTTCGTAATTGATTATATTCTAGATAATACCCTAGATGTAGTTCTTAATGAAAAATCGATAGAAGATATAAAGATATTAGATCCAGCCTGTGGTTCAGGAGGTTTTCTGATAAGAGCGTATAATAGGCTTAGAGAACGATATAGAGAAGAGAGATGGGCTGAGGAGGTGATTCACGAGCAGATATTAAAGAATAATCTCTATGGGATCGATATCAATCCCTTTGCCACTCAATTAACGGTGATGAATTTATTGCTTAAGGATCTCGACCATCCCACTGAAGAGATCAATATAGTTGAAGGAGACAGTTTAGATAAAAGGTTTGACAATGCCTTAGACTTAGATACCTTTAATAATGATGCTCCGATCACCAAAGTTGTCAGAGGGAATAAGAGAGGCTCTTTAGTGAAGTTACTACAGAAACGCCCCTTTGATATTATTATAGGCAATCCTCCTTATATTGGTGGGAAGACTTATATACTCCCTAGGGAGAAAAAGAGATTCAAGCAACAGTATTACTGTGCTCAGGGTATGTATGAGATCCATCGCTTTTTTATCGAGCGAGGTATAGAATTATTGAGAGATGGCGGAATGCTAGGTTTTATCGTGCCTCATACCTGGTTGGTGTTGGAGCAAGCAGAGAAACTTAGAAATTTTGTATTGAATAATTGCCGAATAATTTCAATAGCAACTTTATCGACTAAGGTATTCGATGCTTCAGTAGATACCATAATTGTTATATTAAAGAAGGAGGCAAATCCAGAAGAGCGGACAGCTAATGAGGTAGAGATTATAAGCTTAGAGCAAAGCGAGGTTAAGGAGGAGCGTAGAATATCTCAAAAGAATTGGCTCTCCACTAATAAGCAAGTTTTCGATATCTATAGCGATGATAGAACTTCGGAATTGGTCGCGAAAATAGAGCAAGGTAGTTTGAAGTTGGAGAGTATCGGTGATGTCAGAGATGGAATAATGGCTGGAAGAATTAAGGATATAGCTTATTCCGATAAAAAGCTGGATAGCACCTACCGAAAAGTTCTATTTGGAAGGGATATAGAAAGATATAATAAACATTGGGGAGGTATGTTCGTTTGTAGAGATAAGGATAAGCTATTAAAGATCGAGAAGGAAAGAGTTGGAGAAAGAGAAGTTGGACTTAGGCTGAGGGAAGAGGAGATATTCAAAAAAGAGAAGATTTTAACTAGAAAAACTGCTGATCATCTAATCGCTTGCTATGATAATGAGGGATACTATTACGATCAAAGTTTGCTTGGAGCTTGGGTAACTTCGGATGATTTTGAGATAAAATATATCTTGGCTCTATTTAATTCCAAACTCTTCGAGTGGTATTATAAAAGCGATCCCTTTCAAAAGAAACGAACTTTCCCTCAAATTAGAAATAGCAAGTTAAAGAGCTTACCCATAAAGAAGGCATCACCAGAGAAGCAGAATGAGATAAAACTATTAGTAGATAAAATTTTAGTATTGAACGAACAATTATACGATCCTACTTCTGAGGAGAAGAAAGCGGATATCCGAAATGAGATAAAGCTTATAGATAGAGAGATAGATGAGAAAATATTCGAGTTGTATGGGGTGATTGAAGAGGAGAGGGGATTTATCAGAAGAGATTTAGCAGAGGGCGAATAGAAGGGGGATTATCCTTGCGAGAGCAGACGGAGTTACAAACTCATTTGCTAGATAGGAAGAAATCGAATTTAGCTAAATATCAGGATATGGTGATAGGTAAACCTGGTCTGGCAGACTTACTCAAATATGAGCTGATGACTTTCCTTCTAGCTCCTATGCCCGGGGCTTTGGGATTGTGGTTGAGGGGGAAATTATATCCGCATCTGTTGGGAAAGATAGGGCGAAATATCATTATGGGAAGGAACATCACTTTAAGACACCCTCATAAGATCAGATTGGGAAGTAATATAATCATTGATGACAATTGTGTCCTGGATGCTAAGGGAGAGGAGAACGAAGGGATAACCATAGGTGATAATGTATCTATAAGCAGAAATACGATTCTTGCCTGTAAAAATGGGACTATCGAGATTGGGGAGGGCTGTCTTATTGGGATTAACTGTATGATCCATTCGGAGAAGATGGTCAAATTGGGGAAGTATGTCCTGATCGCCGCTTATTGTTATATAATCGGGGGAGGAGATCATAATTATGATCGAACTGATATCCCGATTATGGCTCAAGGAACCGTTTCAAAGGGGATCGTTATAGAGGATGATGTTTGGCTTGGCGCAGGAGTGAAGATATCGGACGGAGTTACTATAGGGACTGGAAGCATCATCGGAACTTCTGCGGTGGTCCTTAAGGATATACCGCCCTATAGCATAGCCTATGGAGTGCCGGCTAAGGTTATAAAGAGTAGAAAGCCCAGAGAAGATGAGTTCGTGGAGCAAAGTTAGCTCCTCAATCCTCATTCATCATATTCTTAAATACACTTGTCTATTAGCTATAAATATGTTAAAATATAATTGGTGATAAAAATAGAGAGGCTAGAAGAAATTCTATCCTCTAGTCAGGATAGTTGTTATGGAAGTATATGCTCTAATTGGGGAGACGGGAACTGGAAAGAGCCACAACGCTCTAACAGTAGCCAATAAATACAATATCGATGCTATAATAGATGATGGGCTATTGATTCGCGATAGCCTTATCCTAGCAGGTTATTCGGCTAAAAGAGAATCCAATAAGATTCAAGCCATTAAGAGAGCTCTCTTCCTCGAACGATCTCATTGTGAAGAGGTCAAAAACGCCATCAAAGAGTTTAACCTCTCCAAGATTCTCATCTTAGGAACCTCCAGGAAGATGATAGATAAGATCGTGGATGTTCTGGAGTTACCTGTCCCTTCCACCTTTATTGATATAGAAGATGTATCCTCTAAGGGTCAGATCGAAGAGGCAAGGAGAGTAAGGCTCTCAGATGGAATACATGCTGTCCCTGTTCCTAGGATCCAGGTTAAGAAAAAAATCCCTTTCTTTCTGTTGGATTCCTTGTATAGCTTTTACAGGAAGAATCCAACCTCAAAACGACGGACGAGGTCGGAGAAATCGATTGTTCGACCTCCCTTCAGTTATCTAGGTAAATTGGTGATCTCTGATGATGCAGTTATCACTATAGTTAAGAAGTGCCTTGAGAGCCATCCTAATCTAGCGAATCTAGAGCAGGCAAAAGTGGAGCTTAAGAATGACGGATTAGTGATAAATCTCTCTATAATAGTGGATTATGGCATCAATGCTACCAGGGTCGCCCAGAGGATTCAGTATAAGGTTATAGATGAGGTTGAGCATCTAACTGGTTTAAATGTTATAAGGGTAAACGTTACCGTTCGAGGATTTGGCTCCCCTAATAGTTAAAGGGGAGATCGTCGCTTCTTCAGAGTAATACGAATTTCCTTGGTTATGAAGGAGAAGATAGCTATGGAAACTACCTTTGTTATGATCAAACCAGATGGAGTGCAGAGGAACTTAGTTGGAGAGATCATCTCTCGCTTCGAGAAAAAGGGTTTGAAGATAGTCGGGCTAAAGATGTTGATGCTCTCAAGGGAGATGGCAGAGGAACTCTACGATGAACATCGGGATAAATATTTCTTCAAATATTTAATCGAATTTGTAACCTCAGGGCCAGTCGTCGTTTTAGCTCTCTGGGGAAAAGGGGCAATCGGTATGGTTAGAGCTATGATGGGAGCTTTGGAACCTCTGGAAGCCGCTCCTGGAACTATAAGGGGAGATTACTCCCTTGATATAAGATATAATCTTATTCATGGCTCCGGCACCGAGGAAGAAGCGTTAAGAGAGCTAGCTATTCTCTTTCCCGAGGGATTGATTACTTATGATAAAAGTGAAACCGAATGGCTGAATTTGAAAGGTGAGGAGGTGAGTTTAGAATGAAGATAAAATGGTGGGGACATTCCTCATTTTTAATAACTTCCGATGAGGGAGTAAGGATTCTTACCGATCCTTATAAGACTGGGGGATCGATGGGATATTCGAGGATTACAGAAGAGGTAGATATAGTTACGATAAGCCATGAGCATTCAGATCATAACTATACAGCCGACTTAAAGGGAAGACCTCAGCTAATTAGAGGAGGCGGAACTAAGAAGGCTGAGGGTATCTCTTTTAAGGGAGTTCAGGCTTATCACGATCCGAATAAGGGTAAGATAAGGGGAGCTAATACCATCTTTTCTTGCGAAATCGATGGGGTAACCTTCTGTCATCTAGGAGATCTAGGACATACCCTCTCTGATAAACAAGCGGAGGAAATAGGCAAGGTGGATATCTTATTTGTTCCGGTAGGAGGGCATTTCACCATTGATGCCCAAGAGGCAACTCAAGTCGTCGAAAAATTAAAACCAAAGATAGTTATACCTATTCACTATAAGACCAAGGTTTCAGGATTTCCCATAGCTTCTGTAGATCCTTTTCTAAAAGGAAAGGATAATGTTCGAAGAATAGATTCGACTGAGGTAGAATTTAGCAGAGATGAGCTTCCTGATGAGACTGAGATCTGGGTTTTGAAATACGTTGGTCAGTAATGAGGAGGAAGAAGTTTAATGCCTATAGTTAGATACACTAAAGAGGAGGCTTTAAATTATCATCGAAGTAATTTCTCCGGGGGAGGAAAGATCGAGGTTATGAGCAAGGTTCGGGTCGAAGATGCCAAGGACCTAACCTTAGCTTATACCCCTGGAGTAGCCGAGGTTTGCCGTGCCATCGCTGAGGATATCGAGAAGATCCATGACTACACGACTAAAGATAATATGGTAGCTGTGGTAACCGACGGAACAGCGATCTTAGGATTGGGAGATATTGGACCTGAGGCTGGCTTACCAGTTATGGAGGGAAAAGCCGTTCTCTTTAAGATGTTAGCTGGGGTCGATGCTTTCCCTATCTGTCTGAGAACTAAGGATCCAGATAAGATAGTTGAGATAGTCAAACTTATGGAACCTAGTCTGGGAGGGATAAACCTGGAGGATATCTCGGCTCCAAGGTGCTTCGAGATCGAGCGACGCCTAAAAGAGGAGATGGATATCCCTGTATTCCATGACGATCAACATGGAACTGCGGTAGTGGTTCTTTCCGCTCTTATCAACGCTCTCAAGATCGTTGACAAGAAGATGGAGGATATCAAAGTAGTTGTGAATGGCGCAGGAGCAGGCGGGATAACGGTCTCTAAACTCATCTTAAACGCTGGCGTTCAGAATATAATTCTGTGCGATAGCAAAGGAGCGATCTATAAGGGAAGAGAGGAGGGGATGAATCCCTTCAAGGATGAGATCGCTGAGATCACTAATCAAGATATGGTAAAGGGAACTCTAGCTGAGGCTATGAAAGGTGCTGATGTCTTCATTGGCGTATCGGTAGGAGGACAGGTTGATCAGGATATGGTTCGCTCCATGGCCAAAGATTCCATAGTCTTCGCGATGGCTAATCCTGATCCTGAGATACTTCCTGAGGCTGCGAAGGAAGCTTATGCCAGGATCGTTGCTACTGGACGAAGTGATTATCCCAATCAGATAAACAACGTTTTGGGATTCCCAGCGATCTTCAGAGGAGCGCTCGATACCAGAGCGAGCGATATCAACGAGGAGATGAAGGTAGCGGCCTCTCACGCCATCGCTGATCTAATCAAGGATGAGGAGTTAAGCGAGGATTATATCATCACTACTCCGGTAGATCCTCGGGTTATGCCCGCTGAAGCGGCTGCGGTGGCAAAAGCCGCGATGGATAGCGGGGTAGCCAGAATCAAAGTTGATCCTGCGGAGGTCTATCGCAGGACTGAGACTTTAGCTAAGATAAATAGAGAGAGATTCGAGGTCACCAGAGAGCTACTGCTGGAAGGAGTACTTTCCTAGAGTGATAGATCGAATAAGTCCAAAACTCAAATGGCTGGGATCTCCCTTCGGGAACTATCAGATCTAAAAGATCTGATAGTTGTATGAAATTATAGGCGTCGGGTCTGATGATTTGAGGAAGCGTGTAAAATTTCGTCTTTAGCTTCCTCTTCTTTCTACCATCTCGCTTTACCTCCCCTCCCCCAGCTCTCACATCTTATCTCTCCTATCCCTATCTCTCCCTATCTCCCTCATTGCCCCCTTATGCTCTCCTCCATATCTTCTAAGCTCCCCTCGAGGCTAATGCCTCCTTTAAAATCTACTAGCACAAAGTTTTAATGCTTACAAGTGTAGTAAATAACCGCTAAGATATAATCTAGGTCGAATTCTACTGAAACCAATTTCATCTATTTGCGTATTTAAGATTAGAGTCACACTTGACAAAATTATCTCTATAAGTTAAAATATAGCTAACCTAAACTTAAGGGATTGGTGATATGAGAGACGATATAATAATCGAAACTTTTGATCTAACTAAAGATTTCGGACGCCATCGAGTTGTAGATCATCTCGACCTAGAGGTTCATCGCGGCGATGTATTTGGATTTTTAGGGCCTAATGGCGCGGGAAAGACAACCACTATCCGGATGCTTGTGGGTCTCATCAAACCCACCAGAGGTCGGGCAGAGATTCTCGGCTATGATATTCAAAGGAATTATATCAAAGCTATAAACAAAGTGGGTGCGCTAGTCGAGACTCCTCAATTTTACGAATATCTCTCTGGACGTGAGAATCTCAGGATATTAGGAACGATGTCCGGGGGAGTTGATGATAAAAGGATCGATGAGATTTTAGATCTGGTCGATCTCTTAGATCGTGGTAAGGATAAAGTGCGAAAGTATTCTCATGGAATGAAACAGCGATTGGGGATCGCTCAGGCGCTCCTTTCCAAGCCCGAACTCATCATTCTAGACGAGCCGACCAGTGGACTCGATCCCCAAGGGATGAAGGAGATTCGCGATCTAATCAAAAATCTCACGGAGATGGAACAGTTGACCATCTTCATCTCTAGCCATCTACTTCATGAAGTAGAGCAGATCTGCAACCGAGTTGCTATAATCAATCTCGGAAAGCTTATCACTCAGAGAGGAATTGATAAGCTCTTCGAGGGGGAAGAGGAGATAATAAAGGTTCGAGTCTCCGATAGGGAGGAGGCTCTGGCTCTTTTAAGAGAACAGGATTGGATAGAAAATGTTCGTCTAAATGAACAGAACCTAGAAGTTAGGATAGGTGCTTCTAAGATAGCTGATATGAATGCCCTATTGGTCCAGAATGGATTTAAGGTCTCCGCGCTTATTCCAGAGAGGGGAACCTTAGAGGATTATTACATTAAGATTATGGAGAAGGAGAACGATGCTCAATCTCATTAAATTAGAACTTATGAAGATGTTTCATAAGAAGAGAACCTATCTGGGATTCATCGGCTTGGTCGGGATCCCCATTTTGATAGGTGTTGGAATGAAGTATGGCACGAAGTTCGAGGGAGTAGATATAAATTATATGCGGGCGATGCTCAATGGCTATGTCCTCATCGCTTTCGCTACGTTCGTGGGGATGCCCTTCTTCGCTCCCCTCTTCGTATCTCTCGTCTCAGGGGATATGATCGCCGGTGAAAGTGGGGCGGGAACGCTTCGAACCATCCTCGTAAGGCCAGTAGGCAGAGGCAAGTTACTCCTGAGTAAATTCATAACTGCCCTTATTTATACCGCTATTCTAATGGCTCTTATGGATTCAGCCTGCCTCCTTGCTGGGAAGATATTATTCGGCTTCAACGCCTCCATTCTAAATATACTCCTATCTCGATCTCAGCCTGAATTCCTCGGTCCCATCGCCGCATTGCCCCAAAGTATAAAGAGCGTCCAATTGGGATTCCTATTCGCAGTCCTCTCCTTATCCGTGATCGTTAGCCTAGCTATTCTTATCTCGGTCTTGACTGATAATAGCCTCGGAGCCACCGCGGGAACGATAGTGATCTTCTTGATCAGTAGTTCGCTTAGTTACTATGATAAAGTCAAGCCCTATCTGTTCACCACCTACCTAGATGTGTGGCAGAAGATGTTTCGCAATCCAATTCCCTGGTCCAATGTTTATAAATCGCTAGCTATACTTTCTGCATACGAGTTGGGATTCCTGATCTTGGCGCTAATTATATTTAGGAGGAAAGATATACTTTGTTAAATGGAGTGAGCGATGCCAGGCGATATATCAGCGATTATCCTCGCGGGCGGTAAGAGCAGCAGAATGGGGGTGAATAAAGCCTTACTCAGGCTGGGCGGCAGATCAATTGTTGAGATCATCATTGACAAGCTAGCCGATATATTCGAGGAGATCATAGTCACCACTAAATCTAAAGATCTTTATTCCCCCCTGAAGGTGAAAGTCGTAGAGGATATGAGCGCCGATTACAACTCGCTTCTGGGAATCCACACTGGCTTGCTCAATTCCGATAATTTCTATAACTTCGTGATAGCTTGTGATATGCCCTTCCTTAATCCTCCCCTTATAAGATATATGATAAAGCAGAGAATAGGTTATGAGGTCATAATACCCAAAATAGACGAACACCTAGAACCATTACATGCCATCTATTCGAAGGAATGCCTAAAGCCCATCGAGGGATTATTATCGAATGGCGATCTAAAGATAATAAACTTCTTTCCCCAGGTCAGAGTAAGATACATAAGTAGGGATGAGATAATCTGCTTTGATCCTGAGTTTAAATCCTTCTTCAACCTGAATACAAGCGAGGAATACGAAAAAGCGAAGTTATTATCTTGGGAATAGTTGCTATATTAGGGATAGGACAAAACTCAGGCTTATAAAATGGAGAAAGGTGAGAGTAATCCTCTAAATGATGAATGAAATAATAAATAAAATTGTGTGGGGAGATGCTAGGGATGTGCTAGATAGAATTGAAGATAATACCATAGATCTTGTATTGACAGATCCCCCCTACTTTTTAGATAAAATGGATAATAACTGGAATCACGAAACTGTCTCGAGCACAAAGTATCAACACACCGTTAAGTCTCTCCCCGCGGGAATGAAATTTGATAGAGAACAAGGAAAGCGATTTTACACCTGGTATTTAGAAATATCAAGAAAACTCCACCGAGTAATAAAGCCTGGGGGGTTCTTCTTCTCATTTTCGAGTCCAAGATTATATCATAGAATGGCTTGTGCGATAGATGATGCTGGTTTTTTGATACGAGATTGCTTTATCTGGCTTTATACCCAAAATCAAGTAAAGGCGATGAGCCTGGATCACTTTATTGACAGATTGGATACTGATGAAAAAACCAAAACTAAATTGAAGGAGAGATTGAATGGTTGGAAAACTCCCCAGATAAAATCGTGCTTTGAACCAATCGTAATGGCTCAAAAACAATATGAGAAAACATTTCTAAGGAACATATTAAAGAACAATGTTGGTCTCTTTAATACAACAGTTCGGATAGGCGAGAATATGTTTCCCTCAAATGTCCTAACGATAGAAGGAATTGATGAAGTTATAGACAAATATTTTCTTCTGCCAAAACCGACAAAGGAGGAAAAAGGGGAATACAACACCCATAGAGCGGTAAAACCATTGGCAATATGTGAATATATAATTCAACTATCAACCTTTTCCGATGATGCTATTGTCTTAGATCCGTTTGTAGGAAGTGGAACAACCGCGGTCGCCGCAAAGAGATTGGGGAGAAGATTTATCGGGATTGACATTAATCGTGAGTATGTGGATATCGCCTTGAAAAGATTAGAAGATGTAAGAATTGAAAGGAAATATAAGAATAAAAACATATCTTGAAAAAAAATAAGCAATAAAATGATATTCCCACCAAAATATCGTGGATTTTAATAAATATGCTATATAGCATTAAAAGAGGATTTTACTTATGGTAAGGATATATTTATTTAAAAGGGACGAAACCCTGGAGAAGGATATACCCATAGAGCAATTAGCTCAGGTACTCGAAGATGCCAAAAGAGAAGGACATATCCTCTGGATGGATATTGAAGCTCCTACAGAAGATGATTTTGGTATCTTAGCGGAGGTCTTCAAATTCCATCCCCTCTCGATCGAGGATTGCCACTATTACTCGGAGTTTCCCAAGATCGACGAGTTCCCAGATCACATCTTTGTTGTAATTCACGAGGTGGCTCAACTCACCAGTGAGGAGCGAATGATGACGGAATTAGATATATTCTGTGGGAAGCATTTCATAGTGACAGTTCATATCTCTCCAGTAAAAGCGATCACTGCCTGTCAGGAAAAATATGAGCGGAATCCTCGCTTGATACGACGATCTGCGGATTTTATCCTTCATGGTATCCTAGATGTGTTGATAGACAGCTACTTTCCCATTCTCGATTATTGGGATTACAGAATAGATCAAGTGGAGGATGATATCCTAGGGGAGGAAGGTGAGGATGTCTTAACAGAGATGATCTTAATCAAACGTAATATCTTGGCTCTAAGGAGAAGCCTCGCTCCTCAACGAGATGCGATCAACCGCCTAGCACGAAGGGAATTTGCCTTCATCTCTCCTCAAGCTTCCATCTACTTCCGAGATGTATCAGATCATATGATGCAGATCTACAATGCGCTCGAGTCCTACCGTGATCTCATATCTAGCTTATTCGAGGTTCACACATCTATGATCTCCAACAAGATGAATTCGATTATGCAGAGGCTAACCATCATCGCCACTATCTTTATGCCTTTAACCTTCATCGTCGGAGTCTATGGGATGAACTTCAGGTATATGCCAGAATTAAGATGGAAAGTGGGCTATCTTGTGGTGTGGATGGTGATGATAATCTTAGGCGTAGGGATGTATGTATATTTTAAGAGGAAAGATTGGATATGACTGGAGGCATAGTAAATGCTTAAAGTTTCTCAAGCGCTAGAACTTATTCTAAACAGGACTAAAACTCTAGGTAAAGAAAGAGTGGAACTTCTCTCCTCCCTAGATAGAACGCTGGCTGAAGATATTTATTCCGATATCCGAATCCCTCCTTTTGATTTCTCATCCCTAGATGGTTACGTGGTCATATCCTCAGACGTAAAGGGAGCTTATCAGGAGTATCCTAAGACTTTAAGGGTGATAGGAGAGCTTCCCGCAGGCTCGATCTTCCCTCGGACACTTTCCTCCGGGCAGGCTATCAAAATTATGACCGGGGCTCCTATTCCAGAGGGTGCAGATGCAGTTGTAGGGGTGGAGAACACTGAAGCTGAAGGGGAGATGGTCAGAATCTTTGAAAAGGTAAGTCCTGGTAGTAATATCCATTATGCAGGGGAGAGCGTGGAGATCGGGGAGAAGGTCCTAGCAAAAGGAGATATTATAAGTGCCGCTGAGATCGGGATGTTAGCCTCCCTGGGACGAGGTGAGGTGGAGGTGATCAGAAGGCCCAAGGTGGCTGTGATCGCCACTGGTGATGAGCTAGTAGAGATAGATGAGGAGTTAGCAGATGGCAAGATCAGAGGGAGCAATAGCTACTCTTTGACCGCTTTGCTCCTGAAGTATGGAGGGATACCTATCAGGTTAGGGATAGTCGGCGATGACAAGGATAAATTGCGAGAGAAGATAGAGGAACATCTCGATCAAGTCGATATGATAATAACCTCTGGTGGAGTCTCGATGGGCGAGTATGACATCGTTAAGGATGTCCTTAAAGAGATGGGAGAGATATTATATTGGGGCGTGGCAATGCGACCTGGCACCATGAACGCTTTTGGGATTATCGAAAATAAACTATTCTTTGGCTTGCCGGGTAATCCAGTCTCATCTATGATATCATTCCTCCAATTCGTGCGGCCAGCGATAATGAAGATGTCTGACTTGCCCCCGCGACCTCTTCCTGAAGTTCAAGCAGTGTTGGAAGAGGAGCTACTCGTGAGAAAGGGATACAGATATTTCGTGAGAGTCCATCTGAGACAGAGGGGAAGTATATATCATGCTAGTCAGAAAGGTCCTCGAGGAACAGAAATACTTAAATCTATGGTTATGGCGGGCGGATTGCTCGTAGTTCCTGAAGATGTAGATTTCATCCCAGCTCATGAAATGGCTAGGATCCAGTTAATAAGGTGATAACACAATATAAGTTCTTCTGAGAGACAGTTACAAGCTAGGAGATTCTGTTAACTACTCCCCATTTCTGCAAGGAGGCTTGTCCCTCATTTAAGGTTAAAAAAATGAAAGGAGAATATACTGTATCAGCAGAAGAAAACAAGGCTATAGTCCGCCGTTTCATCGAGGAGGTCTTTAATAAGAGGAACCTAGACGTACTAGACGAGATTGTCGATCCCGATTATGTCTTCCACTTTCAAGATCCCACTATGAACCCTATACACGGCGTTGAGGAATTCAAACAATTCATGGCCGCGATACACACCGCCTTCCCCGAC
>CAZSTA010000030.1:0-15536 GCA_964609495.1 uncultured bacterium
AACCCCGAGAACGACTAAGATCAAACCTATCTTGGTTCTATCGTTCATCTCCATTATACTTACCTCCTTGTTGCATATCTCTTAAAGTTATATATTAATACGTAGCGGAGGTGATTAAGTTGCAAAAAGTTGGAAATAAAAATCTTCAAGTTCGCTTATAATTGTGATTCTATCATTTATCTCCTATTTCTTAAAGGATGACTAGTGTTGGAAAGAAACAGCGATTAAGCGAGGTAAGGAACGATATTCCGAAGATTAGATCGACGCAATTTTCCGCTAAGATTTCTTTGGTAATTTCTTTCAAGATGTCAAAGAGCTGTTTTAGCTTTAACAGTAGCGATCATTCCTTCCAGAGAAAGAAGTAAAATGTTATGATCTATTTTACTCTATCTCTGGAATTATCGCCACTTTCTTATCATTCTTTCCAACACTATAATAAAAAATATTGGGTGATGAAAACTGAGAATATTGACTTTTGAAGCTGAATAGCTTATAATCTCATTATAATTTATTATGAAAGGAGAATTAAAATTATGAGTTATGACTCGACAATACCCGAGGAATTTTGGGAATTTAAACGGAATCTGTATAACTTTTTCGCGGAATCAGGGAGGAGAGCCCATATATTATGGCGCCTGGATGGAAGCTATGGAGGATTACAAGAGGTATCGAAGGAGATCGTAAATCCTCCGGGAGGAGGGAGCGAAGGAATCTGGGTTGAACCTCTTAAACTTATGGACTACCTTCATTTCCATCTCTGGACTGAGGAGAGCGGGCTTGTTCCAGTGGAAAGTTATCCTAAAGATTATATTAAGCGAGTCGGATATAGCGAGATATTGTATCAATTTTCCACCATCAGATATTTGGATATAGTAAAGAGAGTTTGGGTTCCGCTTGATTTAGAAGCGGTGGTAATTGAGGTAGAGCTAATAAATAAGATCGATGAGGATAAGGAGGTGAGGCTCTTCGCGGTGGGAAAATCTCGCCTCACTCTGGGATGGCCTCGTCGAGAATCGGGGATCGATAGCTGTCGATATGACGAATCTCAGAGAGGTGTTATCATCCACTCCACCGCTAGAGTGGAGTGGACCGTTATCTGGGGAAGTGATCTTGAGCCAGTAGCTTATCATCTAGGGGATTTCCAACCCTATATGATAGGAAAGGGAGGGTTAGAGGATAGAGGAACTATCGATCCTGCCAAGGGAATATCTTGTCTCCAATATAACTTAAAGCTTCCTGCTAATGAGCATCAAAAGATATCCTTCTTCGTCACTGGTTCTGATGAAGGTGAGAAGAAAGCGAGGAAGATTTATTCTTATGCTTTGGGACACAAAGATGATTTATTCAAGGAGAAAGTCGATCACTATACTCGCATCTTTGAGGATACCACTCAAATAGAAACTCCTGACTTCGCCTTTGATAAGACCTTCCTCTGGGCTAAGATCGCCCAAGAGGATTTCAAACATTATGATCCCAACCTCGGCTTATGCTACTTCGCGGGCTATCCCGCCTATAACTTCTACTTCGCTGGCGACAGTATGAGGGTTATTCAAGGCACAACTTGCTTTGGCGATTTCGAGGATATAAAGAGCATCCTGCGGATGATCACCAGCTACCAGGCTACCACCAAGACTAGAGACCAGTTGCCAGGTGAGATCTGGCATGAGATGAGCACCACTGGCGATACTATCTCCCCCAATTTTGTCACCCTCGAATTTCCTCAACTCCTCAAGTATTTCTATGACTGGAGTGGCGATCGGGAATTTCTGAGGGAGATGTATCCCAAAGTTCAATCAGCTATGGATTGGGCTTATCTCAATGATCTGGATGGCGACGGCTTACTTGAGAACTATCCTGAGGGCGAGATGGCGGATACTGCCTTTGAGGATACTAATATGGAGGGATCGCACTACGGAGTCAATCTGCATTGGTTCTACGCTCTTAGGACAAGTGCAGATATAGCCGAGGAGTTGGGAGATGAGAAGAGCGCTACCAAGTGGAGAAAGACCGCCGATGCTCTTAAACCGAAGCTGAATACTATCTATTGGAATGAGGTGGAAAAGAAGTTTGAGGAGACCATTCGCCCCGAAGGGGTTCTCGACTCGAGTATAAGAGGGGTTAAAAACGCTGATCCAGAGGTGGTGGATGAGGGAAAGGCTGTTCTGAATTTGGAGATGATCGCCAGAGCGGAGGAGAGGTTAACCACCCTGGAGGGATTCCTAGCTACTAAGAGAAAGGAGAGCACCTTTGGCACTTGGCGAAGCTTTATGTCATACTACGTTATGGCTAGAGGAGGTCAAGCAGGAGAGCTAATCAAAAGCCATTTAGCCCAGACTGGTTTCAAGGCTCTAAAGGAGATAGCCAGGATTCCTTTTCATTGGGAAGTGCCCGGCTTCTTCCCCGAGGTTATGGGGATAGTTGATCCAGCCACCCAAATAGTTCGAGGATGCTTCCATCAAGCTTGGTCTCCCACCTATGGCTTCGTCTATCCCGTGATCGATGGGCTAGTGGGAATCAAGCCAGATGCCCCTCGTCATTCGATCACTATCGATCCTCATCTGCCTTCGGAGTGGCAATACTTTAAAATCAAGAAACTAAGGTTAGGTGAGCATTTGTTAGAGATCTCCTATGAAAAGAGGGATAATCATGCTGAAGTCTCGATATATAATGACTCTGAGGAAGATCTTCAAACTATAGTGGGCTTTGCTTTTCCTCAATCCTTTCTATTATTCTCGGTTAAGGTTGGAGATAAGGTCTTAGCTCTTGATGACGAAGCGATATCGAGAAAGACAACTCCCTATGATACTCACCTCTATGTTAAAGCGAATGTTTCGGCTGGGGATAAGACCATAGTGAGAATCGAGTATGCACCCGCTAACATATCCCTAAAAGGCGAACGTTTCCTAAAGCGAGTGTCAGCAGGGGAAAAGGTAGCTGTTCCTCTAACTGTTGAGAATCGATCTTTCGAGGCTCTAAGGGGGAAGCTAGCGATAGCTCTTCCCGAAGGATGGAGGGGGATGATACTAGAGCAGGAAGTCGAGATTCCCCCAGGGGAAGAGAAAGATCGGACTTTCCTCTTCGAAGTTCCCTCCCTAGCTGAGGAATTATACTATACCTTGAAAGCGACCTTGACCGCTCCTAATGGTCTCTTGGTGGAGAAGTTGATTTATCTACCTGTCTATCAGGCTCTAGCCTTCGGCGTTGATGGTCGAAAAAAGGCTAAAGTTGGTAAGGAATATGTGTTGACAGTAAAGGCGAGTAATTTAAGCGAGAGCGATCTTCAAGCCAAAGCTGAGTTGACTCTGCCCGATAGATTCTCCTGCGCCTGCGAATGGGAAGTGGAGGCGGAGCGAACCTCTCAAGCTCTATTTAAAATAATCCCCTCCCAAGCAGGTGAATATAAATTCGTAATTCATACCCTTGATGAGAGGAATAAAGTTCCTGCCGATTTTGAACATATAGTGAAAGTGATCGGAGAAGATCGCCTCTTCCTTCTCTACTCAGGCTTCCTAGGCTGTCCGATAGAGAGCGGAGAGGAGTGGGAAGTTGTTAATATGCCTGCTAACTATGCTCTACGCAAGCCCTATATCCTAGAGCAGTTACTTCCCCACGCTGATCTATTCTTGACCAGTGATCAGCACGATGCAATATTCAGTCCCGAGCAGATAGATGAGATCATCGAATATGTAGAGAATGGAGGGAGATTGATTCTCTTCTGCTATTGGTCCTCGCCCTGGGGAAGAGGTTTTTGTGATACCTACGGGAATGTGGCTTCCAGCCGATTAGTCGATATCCTACCTCTTAGAATGAAGAAGATCATCGGACAAGCCGAACGGATAATCATAAAACCAGAGGGAGAAGCTATATATAAAGATATAGCTTGGGATACTTGCCCCCCTTATGATTTCAACTTAGCGGAATTGAAAGATGCCACGAGGTTGTTAGCGGAGACGGAACGGGGAGAGCCGCTTATCGCTTGGTGGAGCTATGGTAAGGGGAGGGTGATGACTATCGCTATCGACTGCTTCGGTTATGGCAGTTATGGGAGCTTTATCTGGTGGAATGGACAGAGGAAATTAATCGAGGATAGCATAAGGATGATAGCCAGTTGAGAAGAATGATGATTGGTAATTTGAATGGGGAAGGGGAAACCCGCGTTGGGTTTTCCCTATTACTAATTGAGGGAGAGATATATCTTGAACACAAAAGCGAAAGCTGATAGATCATTGAAGAAGATAGTGAATATCCAGAAGGACAAGATGGCCAATATGTTCAGGGCTGTTAAAAGTAACGCCAAGATCTTGATCTTAACTGAGCCCTTGTGGAGTATTCCTACTATTTGGTTTATGATTTATACCCCTTTGTATATGCTCGCCGTAGGTGTTACCAAGATGCAGGTCGGTTGGATCAGTTCGCTTTTCATGTTAATGCAGATGATAGGCACTAGCTTGGGGGGATACCTCGCTGATAAATGGGGACGAAAAAAGACTGTCCTTATCTTTGATGCGATAGGTTGGCTTATTCCAATGATACTCTGGATAATGGCTAAAAATGTCTGGTACTTTGTGATCGCGGCGTCGATAAATGGATTTGTCTATATCGTGATTCCTTCCTGGAATTGCCTCTTCATTGAGGACATCGCTCCGAAGGATCGTCCCTCGCTCTTCGCGATATTACAGATAGTCTTCTATGGAGCCGGACTCTTTACTCCTCTAGGTGGACTTATGGTCAGGAAATTCGATATGATAATCGCGGGAAGGGCTATGTATGCGATCGGCTTCATATTTGCCTGCAGCGCCATTATCCTGCGATGGATATATCTCAAGGAGACCGAGGTTGAACGAGCAGTTCTCTCCGAGACTAGGGATAACTCTTGGCTAGAGGTGTTGAAGGATTATAAAAACTCTTTCTTGATCCTGATGAGATCGATCCCGATGCGAACCCTCTTTCTAATCCAGGCTCTTCTGCTATTCCGAGATACTATCTGGAACACCTATTCCTCAATATACATAGCTGATAGTGCCGGACTAGGATTAGACAAGTCCCTGATCTCGCTTCTCCCTATGGTATCCTCAGTGGTGATGATAGTTATGTTGCTCCTGATCGTCCCTCATCTAAAGGGAGATATACTCGATTTAAGAAGATATATTATATTAAGCACCTTTACGATGCTAGTATCCACCGTTGTATTCCTAATATCTCCTGCTAAAACGATCTACTTCATATTGCTCTCCAGGACGATCTGGGCTTTCGGATTCGCAATTTTTTATCCCAGTAGGGAGACATATTGGGCTAATGTTATAAGCAATAGAAACAGAGCTAAGACAATAGCGATCACCTCTACTTTGATCTTCCTATCATCTGTCCCTGCTGGTCCTATAAGTGGATATCTATACTCCTTCTTACCTAAAGCTCCCTTCATCCTGATGGGAGTTCTGCAACTGGCTTGTATCTTGCTGATACTGGGAATGAAGGATAAAGGAGTTGCAACTTAATTAGGTTCGCACTCCGCGAATATAACTTTCCGTTCCTTCTCAAATCCTAATTTCTCATAAATATGTATCGCTGGTGTATTATCCGCTACTACAAATAGACTAATTATTGGGATGTTGGAGGAGCTAAGATCATCAGCTACAGCCGCAGTGCAAGCGGTAGCAAAGCCCTTGCCTCGATAGGCAGGAGCAGTCAGGACATTACCTATCTGGGCTACAAAAGGATTGACGAAGTGGACCCCTGCGGCACTTATGATCTCCCTTTTCTGCCTAATGCAATAGTAAGGACCACACTCCAGCATAACAGGATTCCAAGCATGAGCCTCGTTATCTCTATAGAAGCGATCTAGCTCCTCGATCTCTCCGCCTCGAACTCTCTCCACCGGATATTTATCCCACTCGAAGGATATATTCCTCCTTAATAGCATTTGATACTCGTAGTGCCTGCTCTTGATCTGGGCGATCTCTTCAAAAACGGAGAGCTTATCGGGAGATGATATAGTAACAAAATTCCCATCTAAATTCTGAACTATAAAGTTTAGTAACTCTCGCTCCACCGCCTCCTCATCTCCAAGAACGATTACTGATGGGAGAGCGAATCCCCTAAATATTACACAAATACCTACTAGGTGCTCATCCTTATCGAGCCTCACATAAATTTCGCTTAAATTAAGGAGAGGATCATACAAATCAGCTAGAGTTATCAGATTTATATTAGGTTTATCGCTAGCGTAATTCCGACAAGCGTCGATTAAATTAGAATCGCCTTCTACCCTTATTGTATTCATGATGGCTTCTCCCAACTGATAAGTCCATCTCAGAGAACTTCCGACAAAACTAAAGTCGTCAAGCGGAAGTTTGACAGCTTTATAATCGCAGACTATATATGTCCCATCCCTCTTTCTAATCACCTTGCTCCTCTAATTTCAAATTGCTTATAGCTGTTTCTACATCTCTCTTCATCTTTAAGATATCTTTCCAGCCAAGGATAATCCTAGAGAATATCTTGTTCTCAGGGACAGGCAATTTCTCATATATCACTCTCTCTAGGGTTTCAAGAGAAGAGATGAGCAGAGATAACTCCGAGACTATATCATCCTGAGAATCACCTAAGATATCCCTAACTCCATTGGAGATAGGCTCTAACTCCCTTAGGATCTCCAACTCCTTCTCCTCCAGAATTTCCCCCAAGCTATAGAGCTCAGAAAGTTCTTCCCCAGCTTCCGCTATATCATTAATGGAGTTGAAAGATAGCAACTTATGAACTACATCATAGAAAAGTTGAATTTGCTCTCTCTTCGGCCAATCGGGCTTTTCCTCGAAGAATCTATAAGCAGATTTAAGATTTTCTCTTAAATCATCTCGAGAAGAGGAATCAGCTATATTCCGCCATAAGTTGATAAGCTCTTTGATATCTTTGTTATTAGACATATCCACCGCTAGATGGAGTAGGGATAGACTGCCCTTCCTCCTTATGACATCTATCTCCTCAACTAAGGTTTCCACCGGTAAACGATCGAAGAGATGCCCAATGGAACTTATGGTCGCCAGCTTAGTGGGTGAGTTCTCCTCTCCTAGAGATTGAATTAGGAAAGAAATGCTTCCCCTACCCCCCACCTTTCCCAGAACGGAGATAGCAGTCCTTTGCACATCATAATCGGAATCGCTAACAAAAGTTTTAAAAGCATCTATCACCTTCTGCCCATCACCGATCTGACCAAGAATTATGAGTATCTCTCTTCTCAGCGTCCTATCAGGATCATCGGATAATTTTTCGATCAACTGTTCTACAACCTCAGCACATTTATTCTCAACTAGAGAGTTTTCGATACCTCTGCGCATCTGGGGATCGGAGATCGAGATATGCTCTACTAGAGCTTTTATAGATTCCTTCGTCTTCATCTTCCCCAGGGCATAGATCACCGCTTTTTTAAGTCTGAAGGGAGTCCTGGTATCGGAAAGGAGAGAAACTAAAATCGGAACTGTCTCCTCTCCCATAACTTGAAGGGCGGTAAACACGGCATCCTGAACCCTCCAAGAAGAGCTTGTCAATCTATAGGCTAAAAGTCTAACTACTCTAGGAGTGCAAAGCTTTTTGAGAAATATTTCAGCATCCTTTCTTACTTCCTCCTCCCCAGCAGACTCATTATATTTAAGAACCAAGGGATTGATAACTCTGGTAATTAAATTGAAATCATATCCACTTCTATCCAAAGAGGCTTCTACCTTAGCAGGTATGATTCTCTCAAGGAGTTTAGTTGCGATCTGTCTCATCTTCTCCTCTGGTGAGTCCAATCTCTCTATAAGCGATTTTACCAGATCCCTTATATCTAAATTCCTCAGGATAGCGGTCGCAGTCTTTCTAACTCCTTCATCTGGATCTAACAAGCTATCTAATATGACATCCTTAGCTAGTCTGCTGTCGCTTCTTCCTAAGCCGAGAAGAGCAGCATTTCTCACCTCGGGATCATCATCCTCTAACTTTTTCAGCAGTAGTTTGACGGCTTCATCTCCATCCAATTTGATGGATAACACGGCCGCTGAATAGCGAATTCGCTCATCCTCATCATCTAACTTCGAGAGCAGACCTTCTCTAGCTTTCTCTCCTCCTATCCTCCCTAGAGCCTCACAAGCGGCTTTTCTCACCTCCCATCTCTCATCATCCAAAGCCTTGAGCAAGGGTTCGATAACCTCTTCACCCCTTAAATCTCCGAGAGATTTGACAGCCGCTATTCTAATCCTCCAATCGGGATCCTCAAGAGCCTTCAATATCGGCTCTATCGCCTTCTTATCCCTGATTTTGCCTAAAGCTCTGATTATAGCTCTTCTAACCTTAGGATCAGGGTCGTCCAACTTATCCAAGAGAGACTGAACTGTCCTATACACCTTCAACCTACCCAGAGCCCTAGCGGCAGCTTCCCTTACCCTCTCATCCTCATCATTTAATAGAGAAATTAAGACTGTTGCTCCTTCCCTGTAACCAAGCAACCCTAAAGCATTGGCGATGGCTATCTTCATAATACCCTCTTGAGCTTTTAGGTTGTCAGCTAGAACTAGAGCCGATTCCCTATCCCTTATCCTCTCCAGCCCTCTCACCGCGGATAATCTAACTTTTAAGTTTGGGTCTTGCAGTTTTTCTTGTAAGTATCCGATCACAGAAGAACTTCTCAATTTAGAAATTTTATTTACAGCTTCTTCCCTAACTCTCCAATCCTCATTATTCAATTTCTCTTTAATCTCTTCAATTTCTATTTGAATCACTTCCCCTATGTTTATTTCCAGCCTATATAAGGAAACTTTTGCAGGCAACAGAACTCAAGGTAAAAAAGTTTCCTTTAGATAGAACCAACCAGTCAAATCACACCGACTATATCTTCTCTTACCTATCTGATTTTTCCTACTTTTCCTCTTCTAAATTCACTACTTTAGTGATCACCTCCTTGGAGATCGCCCCTGCTCGCAAGATCTTCGGAGGTAGGGAGGTTAAATCGAGCAAAGTTGACGGTTTAACTCGGGGTAGCTCGCCCTGATCGAGAAAGAGGCTGATCTCTTGCGCCTTCTTGCCAAATTGAGCTGTGATACTCCTTAAACTATAAGGCTCCTCACCTCCGCTTAGATTAGCGCTGGTCGCCGTTAGGGGCAATTGCGCTTTAGCAGAGAGGCTTCTAGCTATGTAATTAGCAGGAATTCTCATTCCCACCAGCGAACCTCCTCCTACCAAGAGGGAAGGGATTATATCTCTCTTCTTTAAAACTAGGGTCAGTGGTCCTGGCCAGAATTCTCGACTTAGAAGTTCTGCCTCCTCAGTCCAACAGGATATATCCTTAGCCATCTCAATATCTGCTATTATAACGTGGATGGGTTTTTTAAAGGGCCTCCCTTTTAACTCGAATACTTTTCTTATGGCTCTAACATCTAAAGCATTGGCGGAGAGCATATAACTAGTGTCAGTAGCCACCACGACTAATTTGCCAGCCCTGATCAATTCGGAGGCCTTATCGAGTATCTCCTCATTTGGATTAACAGGGTCTGTCTTTACTACTCTATCCCTTTCAAAACACATTGGCTCGAGCCTCGAGATCCAATCCCGATACGATTCCCATCCTTAGTTTATGATACCCTAAACCAGCGATCATAGCCGCATTATCAGTGCATAATTCGAGGGGGGGATAAATCACCTTTATACCTACTGAGCTTCCCTCCTCGCTTAAATTTCTCCTTAAAGCGCTGTTAGCGGCGACCCCTCCTCCTAAAGTGATCGTCCTTACCTTCTTCTCCTGAGCCACTCTGATAGCCTTAATCGTTAGCACCTCAATTATCGCCTGCTGGAAACTTGCTAATAGATCGACTTGGTCTATCTCCTCACCTCGTTTATCAGCTTTGCGAACGTAGTTTATAACAGCGGTCTTTAATCCGCTGAAGCTGAAATCTTCCCTATCTAAGATCGGGCGGGGGAAAGCTATCGCCGATGGATCCCCATCCCTTGCTAACTCGTCGATTATAGGTCCTCCAGGGAAGCCTAATCCTCGAAATTTAGCGATCTTATCGAAGGCTTCTCCTGCCGCATCATCTAAGGTAGATCCTAAGATCTGACAGTTGAGAGGGGATTCAACGGACGCAAGTAAAGTATGACCTCCGGATACTACTAGGCTTATATGAGGGGTTTCCAAATCTGGATTCCCGAGGAAGTTAGCATATATATGCGCCTTGATATGATTAATGCCGATAAGCGGTAGGTCACAGCAATAGGCGATAGATTTAGCTGCCGCAAGCCCAACTAATAACGCCCCTATCAATCCTGGTTCGTTAGTGACCGCAACTCCATCTATGTCAGCCAACTTGACTTGGGCGGTCTCTAAAGCCTCATCTATAATATAGTTGATAAGTTCGATATGCTTACGGGAGGCTATCTCTGGAACTATGCCCCCATATTTGCTGTGTATGTCTATTTGCGAGGAGATAATATTTGATAATATCTCGCATCCGTCTCTAACAACCGCCGCACAAGTATCATCACAGGAGGTATCAATACCTAGGATAAGCACTGTATCAACTCTCTTCCTTCTTAATCTTTCGACGCTCTTCCCATTTTATCTCCGCCTCGGGGCGTCTGATATATAGAGGAATTAAGGAGAAATAGTCATGGCTTTCTCCTTGCTCAAATCTCTTCCCCCCCAAACCAGCCACTACCGTCCCTCGGGGATAACTCTTAGTAACATCAGCAAAGAGCGCTTTACCCTTAAGTTCCGCTGCTATAACCTCTCTATATCTGATAGCACCATCACCTAAGAAGATCGTAGGTTCGGGAGAACTCATCCTCTCTCCTTTAAGGGATAAATCTCCTCTTAGGAGAGGATTGTCCGAAGGATAGGGCGAGGTAACAAGATGAGATATAAGCTCCGCAGGCTTGAGAACCTCGTAATCACTCAATCTCTCAATATCTTCCCCTCGACTTCTATACAAAGCGGTATATACCTCCCCCTTCCTAGCGTCTATCAGAGGGCAGATCAATCCCTTGGCAAAGGGGATATTATGAGCTAGGATATCTAGGGTGGGTAAGCCAATTAACGGTTTCTTGAGAGCATAAGCTAGGCACTTGGCAGTAGTTACCCCAATACGCAATCCAGTCCAAGAGCCAGGTCCCCGAGTCACCGCTATTAGATCGATATCCCTTATCGCTATCTTCGCTCTTCCCAAGATCTCATCTATGATTGGCATCAGTAATCTTGAGTGCGAGGAATGTTTCTCCTTTGTATTTAAGGTGAACTCAGCGATAAGAAGACCCCCATCTACTATTCCCACGCAGACTGCTCTGGTAGAGGTGTCAAGTCCTAATATCTTCATTTATCAGCTATTCCTATTCACTAACTCTATTCTTCGAACTGTATCATCGATCCAAGTCAGCTCTATCCTAATATATTCCTCAGGCAATAGTAGCTCTATCTTCTCCGCCCATTCGATGATCGTTACTCCATCTCCATAAAAGTAATCCTCAAATCCCAGATCGAACATCTCCTCGATATTTCTCAAGCGATAGACATCGAAGTGATAGAGAGGATATTTACCCCGATATTCATTTATCAGCGTGAAGGTGGGGCTATTGACCGTCTGATCAGAACGAACCTCCAATCCCTCAGCTATGCCTTGAGTTAAGCATGTCTTCCCAGTTCCCAAAGATCCGATAAGGGCTACCACATCGCCTGGCTTCAATCTCCCACCTATCCGTCGCCCCAAATCATGAGTCTCAGTTGGACTCTTAGTCACATAAATTGTCATTTCTGCTTCTACTATAGCCCTGGAGGAAATAGTCTGCTAATGCTAGTGCGTTCATGAATGGACAAGATAGCCTCCCCAAAGAGAGGGACTACAGATAAAACCTCGATCTTTTCGCCTAACTCCCCAGAAGAATGTTCTATAGTGTCGGTGATAATCAGTTTCCTTATCGGGCTATCGTTGATCCTCTCTACCGCCCCGGCGGAAAGAACCCCATGGGTTACTGCCGCTTGGATATCACAAGCTCCTTTGCGCTCCAGCACCTTAGCGACTTCCACTAGGGATCTACCTGAGATGGTGAAATCATCCACTATCAAAGCGTTCTTTCCTTCCACCTCTCCTATTACCTGAAGTATCTCCGCTCTTTCATCATGTCTAGGTCGCTCTTTAGTGCCAATAGCAACTGAAGCGGATAGTTGAATAGCATATTTACGCGCTTGTTTTCCAAAGCCAAGGTCAGGGGAAACAACGACTAGATCGTTATCCATACCCTCTTCTTTAAAGCGATCGCATATCACGGGAAGAGCATATAGATGATCCACTGGAATCTTGAAGAAGCCTTGAATCTGAGGACTGTGGAGATCCATCGTCAGAACCCTATCAGCTCCTGTCACCTCTATAGCATCTGCGCAGACTCTAGCTCTAATCGATACCCGAGGCTCGTCCTTCTTATCTCCTTTAGCATAACTGAAGAAGGGCACCACTACCGTCACCTGATCGGCGCTCGCCCTCTTAAAGGCGTCTATCCAGAAGAGAAGCTCCATAAAGTTATCGTTTACTGGATAACATATCGACTGAACTATAAATATATCACGTCCTCTGACGTTCTCCTTTATCCTTACGAATATATTCCCCTCGGAGAAATTTATAGTCTCCGAATCCCCCAATTCGATCTTTAAATATTCGCATATCGCTTTAGCTAATTTGTGACTGGCGCTTCCTGCAAATATCTTCACTCTTCTTTTTACTCCGCCAATTTATAAGCTGATATTACCCGTTCTATCTCGGAATAGTCCTCGATAACCTCCAATTTCGAAAAGCCATCTCCTCGCAAAAAATCCTTCACTTCCTCCGCCTGTCCATATCCTACCTCTAAGGCGATCGCTCCTCCATAGGATAGAAGTTCAAAAGCCTGTCTGGATAAGGAACGGATGAGCTTTAATCCCTCTTTATCACCATCCAGGGCTAAATCGGGTTCATAATCGCGCACCTCTGGAGGAAGATCCCCCATCTCCTCTCTGGAGATATAGGGCAGATTAGCAACCACTAAATCGAGTGAAATATCTTGCAGAGGATCAAGAAGATTCCCTTCCAGAAATTCGATCTTATCCGAAACTCGGTGAAACTCCCCATTTCTTTGCGCTACCTCTAAAGCTGAGGAGGAAATGTCCAGAGCGTATATCGAGCAATCCGAGCTCAGATATTTCGCCAAGCTTATAGCTATAGCTCCGCTTCCGCATCCCACATCTGCTATGGTAATATATCCTTTCTCCTTGCCGATTTGTGAAGTTATCTTCAAGCCTTTTTCCACCAGGAACTCCGTCTCAGGTCGAGGTATAAGGGTGCTCTCATTAACGAAGAACTTGAGACCCATAAATTCCTTATAACCGATGAGGTAAGCTACAGGCTCCCTCTTCTCCCTTCTCTCGATAAGAGCCTTAAAGGTCTCAAGATCTACCTCAGCAAGAGGAGAGGAAAATTCGATATATAACTGAACTCGTTCCGAATTCAGAATGTGTTTTAATAGCACCTCAGCGTCTAAACGAGCGCTATCGATTCCCTTGTTCTCCAGACGCGTTGTTGCCCATCGTAAAGCTTCGCTTATAGTCATAAGGATTTAAGCCGCTTGTCCCAACTTCTCAGCTTGATCAGCCGCCCTCAAGCTATCGATCAGTTCATCTATATCCCCGTTCAATATCGATCCTAGTCGATAGAGGGTAAGGTTGATACGATGATCGGTCACTCTATTCTGAGGAAAATTATAGGTCCTGATCTTCTCGCTCCTATCACCGGACTTTATCTGCGATCTCCTCTCCTCAGTTATCTTCTCATGCTGTTCCTCTTCCTTAACAGCGAGGAGTCTGGAGCGCAGGACTTGCATCGCTCGGGCTTTGTTCTTGAGCTGAGATCTCTCATCCTGACAGGAGACGACTATCCCCGAGGGAAGATGAGTGATACGCACTGCTGAGGCGGTCTTGTTCACACACTGACCACCTGGTCCAGAGGAATGGAAGATATCGATCTTCAAATCTTTGGGATCGATATCCACCTCGACCTCCTCAGCTTCAGGAAGAACTGCGACTGATGCGGCTGAAGTGTGGATTCGTCCGCTAGATTCGGTAACTGGAACGCGTTGGACTCTATGCACTCCACTCTCGAATTTGAGCCTACTATAGGCCCCTTTTCCTTCTACAAGGAAGATGATCTCTTTAAACCCACCTATTCCGGTAGGATTGGAGTTCAGAACCTCTATCTTCCACCCCATCCGCTCTGCATAGTAGCTATACATTCGGAATAGATCCGCGGCGAAGAGAGCGGCCTCCTCCCCTCCCGTTCCTGCTCTTATCTCTACGATAGTATTCCTTTCATCATGGGGATCTTTAGGGAGAAGAGCAACCTTTAACTCGTGAATAAGTTCCTCTTTCTTATCCTCTAGCAGGTCTAACTCATCCTGAGCCATCTCCTTTAGCTCTTGATCCGATTCCTCCTCCAATATATCTTGAACCCCAGCGATCTCTGCCTCAATGTTCTTATAATCCCTATATTTGTTCACAACTTCCTCTAATTGAGAGAGTTCTCGAGTATACTTCTGATATTCACCTTGATTGGAGATGATCTCGGGATCGCTCAGCAACTTGATAATTTCGTTATATCTATCTTCAATAGATTGTAGTTTCTCGATCATTTTAATCCAACCTATGATTATAGTCGAATGGAGAAGAAGAATCTCCCTTAACCCCTCTATAATAGGTAAGAGATCTTCTCCTGCTCTCTCTAATTCATCACTCGACGGAAGTTAGAGAACCTTCTTTGACACTAATAGCCGCATTTAAAGCCGCTATGGCCACTTCTATCTGATCATCAGTTGGCTCCCTAGTGGTCAATTTCTGTAACCACAGTCCGGGGAGGGTGATCCAATGAACAACTTTCGAATCCCTATTCTTCCCCGCCCAGCGAATAACCTCGTAAGATAGACCAGCGATTACGGGAAGAAGAAGTATGCGGGAGGTTATCCGTAATAATATCCCCGGCTTTCCCAACAGGGAAAAGATGAAGATGCTAATTACAAGGACGAAGAGAAGAAAAGCAGTTCCACATCTAGGATGAAGACAACTATACCCCCGCGCTTCTTCAACAGTTAGTGGCCTACCCGCCTCAAAAGTATATACGGTCTTATGCTCCGCCCCATGATATTGAAAAATACGCTGAAAATCCTTGTAACGAGAGATAATTATCAGATAGAGCAGAAAGATTAGGATGCGGATTATCCCCTCCAGGAGGACTGAGACCCAGGCGTGCTGTATTCCAAAATCAAGACGCCGGACGATCAATACCGGCAGAACCGCGAATAACACCACTGCTAAACCTATGCCAGCCAGCATCGTGAGAGCAAGGGTAGTGTCGCTTAACTTCTCTTCTTCCTCCTCCAAGGCTTGGCTTGCCGAGTAGGAAATACCTTTTAAACCTAGCACTAGTGATTCTATGAGAATCACCACTCCGCGAATGAGAGGACGCTTTCTCCATCTTTGCTTGGAGGAATCAAGGACTTGT
>CAZSTA010000030.1:15546-25897 GCA_964609495.1 uncultured bacterium
ATGGATAGCTATCTGACCATTATTCTTGCGGACTGCGATAGCGTATCCCTCCGGAGCGCGCATCATCACTCCCTCAATTACCGCCTGTCCTCCCACATTGAAATTTTTCTTTCTATCCAAGAAACTCCACTTCCTCTATTAAAATATAAATCACTTGATTCCCTGGTTCATCGCCCCGATTTCCGCTTTCCATCCTCTAAACTTCCCTTCTTTCCCGGAACCTCATGGCAACGACGACATCTAGCCTCATATACATCCTGAGCCCCTACTAGGATCACTGGATTATTATAATGAGCTGGCTTGCCATCGATGAGACGCTGAGTTCTGGTAGCTGGGTCACCACAGATCACGCAGATAGCCTGTAATTTATCGACATATTCCGCTATAGCCAGCAGGTGAGGGACTGGGCCAAAGGGCTCTCCCCGGAAATCCAAATCCAGTCCAGCAACGATCACCCTTTTACCCTCATCAGCCAATTTTTGACAAAGCTCTATGATACCCTCATCCAGGAATTGCATCTCATCTATAGCTACTACCTCGACTTCCGAGTTGATCTTACTGGCTATATCACTTGAAGTTCTCACGCTTATAGCCTCTATCTGGCGACCATCATGAGAAGCTATATTTTGCTCAGAGTATCGGCTATCGAGCTCTGGCTTGAATACCTGAACCTTCTGTTTAGCCAACTGAGCCCTTCTGACTCGACGTATCAGCTCCTCACTCTTGCCGGAGAACATACTACCGCATATCACCTCTATCCAACCTGAACTATGTCTGGGTGGTAATTTCATCCCCCTCCTCTCCCGCTCTCTCGGAATCTTCCAATCCATATTTCTTCCTGAATCTCTCTACCCGACCACTAGTGTCTATTATCTTCTGCTGACCCGTGAAGAAGGGATGACACTTGGAGCAAAGCTCCACCCTTAGATTCTCTTTAGTAGAGAGAGTTTCAAAGGTCTCCCCACAAGCACAGGTAACAGTGGTTTTGAATAGTTTGGGATGGATCCCCTTTTTCATAATTTCACCTCTTTTCGGTCATCGAACCTCTATTTTGCTATATATTATTATATTCTCAGGCTTCTGAATAGTTTCAAAAATCCTGGTGGTATAATAGCCTCCTAAAACTAGAAATACTATAATCACATCTAAACCCAATTCTAGCTAAATGCGAGCCTAGTGACTTACATTTAGCTAGATCATAGTCACTTTTGGGATTTTGAAGAAAAATGATTATCTCAGAAAAGAAAGTGGATTAAGAGCTTTTCCATCTTTCCTTATCTCAAAGTGGACATGTGGTCCAGTTGCCCATCCAGTGCTCCCCACCTTAGAGATAGCCTGTCCCTTCTTCACATAGTTACCTTTTCTCACCAGAAGCTGAGAGTTATGCGCATATCTCGTAGTATAGCCATCTCCGTGATCTATGATTACTATATAGCCATAATATCTCATCCAGCCAGAGTATATAACTTTTCCCTCCCGAGAAGCCTGCACAAGAGTTCCGGTAGGAGCTGCTAGATCGATCCCCGTGTGGAAATATTTACCTCTCCAGCCAAAGCCGGATGTCAGCCTCCCCTTTATAGGCCATCCAAACTTAGTATCTGAGGATCGTTCAGAGCTTCGAGAGGGACTCACCACCTCTTCCTTCCCAGAAGATGTCTTGAGTTTTACACCAGGGATAAGTAGCATCTGACCTAGAGATAATCTGCTAGGGTTGCTCAAGTTATTGGCCTCAATGATCTCGCTTATCTTGATTCCGTAGGATTGAGCTATCAGAGATAGATTCTGTCCTTGCTGAACCTTATGCATAACCCCTTTTGCAGGAGGAATATTCAATTCCTGTCCGACTCGCAAGGAATTGGGATTTCTCAGATTGTTGGCGGCCAGAATGGTGTCTTCATCTAAACTATACTCTCTAGCTATCAACCACACGGATTCCCCGGGTCTTACCTTATGAACCACGATCCCTGTTCTTTGAGAACTCTTTTGACCTGCAGTGAGGAAAGGATCGATGATGAGCTTCTGACCGATCGAGAGGATACCCCTGGTACTTAGATCATTAGCCGCACATAAGGAGGAGATGCTGATATCATACTTTCTAGCTATAGTCCAAAGAGATTCCCCCGAATGGACCTCGTGAATAACCTTTTGTATCTTAGGTTTAGTAATATCGCCAGCTCCCTCCTCTAAAGTAGCTCTTATCTGAGCCAGCTCCTTCACCGTCTCGGAGTTCAACTTCCTCCCATCTTTGAAACCAACGATCAGTTTCTGACCGATACTTAAAGTGCTTGAAGTACTTATAGAGTTAGCATCCGCCAGAAACTCTACTGAAGTATTGTATCTCCGAGCTATCGTCCACAAACTATCGTTCTTCGCCACTGTGTAGAAAGCGATATTTTCTACGGGTAGAGTTTTCTCTCCAGGAACATCCATCTCCGTTAGGGAAGGGGTTTCAGGCTGAACTATAAGGAGTTTCTGACCTATCCTAAGAGTATCAGATAAGTTAAGCTTGTTAGCCTTCGCTAATTCTTCCACCGTGGTCCCGTATTCCTTCGCTATCGTCCACAAACTATCGCCCTCCGCCACTATATAGTAGGTGACCTCCCCCTCATCGGTACCATCATATTCCCCGAGTTGTTGAGGTTGAGCAATAACTAATTTCTGTCCACCTCTCAATTCCTCGGTAAGCTTAATCCCATTGGTCTGAACCAGAATCTCGGGAGCAATTTTATAATTCTCCGCTATAGATTCTAAGGTCTCCCCCTCTTTAGCAATATGTATTATAGCTTCTCCCTCATCTATATCTTCTTCTCCAATCTCTGGTTCCACCTCTATAGGCTCCCCTAGAGGTTTGACTGGCTTCCCCTCACCAGCACTGCCAAGGAGTAGAGAAAAGATAGATATTAAAAGAGTAGGAATGAGCAATAACTGAGAAAGGCGCTTTGAGAGGGGGCGAGAGATCGATTGTGATCCCTCTCCTCTTACCCTCCTTTTTCCCCTCTTGTTCATAGATAGATTCTCCCCTTTCGCATTGATTTAACCCAGTCAATCTGCCCACTTCGAAATCGAATAGCATCCCCCCTCTGTTCCTTTAATCTAACTTGGAACTATTGGCCATCAAAATCATAAAATCCTTATTACTATTTGTCTGACGAAGTTTATCTATCAATAGCTCGGAAGCTTCCAAGGAATTTAGAGAATCGAGACTCCTCCGCAAAGCCCAGATCTTCATAAGATCATCGGGAGGTAGAAGCAATTCTTCCTTACGAGTCCCCGATTTTTGAATATCTACTGCGGGGAAGACTCTCCTCTCAGCTAGCTTGCGGCTCAAGCTTATCTCCCAGTTTCCAGTTCCCTTGAACTCCTCGTAGATCACATCATCCATCCTACTCCCCGTCTCAATAAGCGCGGTAGCGATGATCGTTAAACTTCCTCCCTCCTCCACATTGCGCGCGGCCCCGAAGAAACGTTTAGGACGATGAAGAGCAGTTGGATCAAGTCCCCCGGAGAGAGTCCGGCCACTGGTAGGAATGATCAAGTTATGAGCTCGCGCTAATCGAGTAATGCTATCGAGCAGGATAACCACATCTTTGCTATACTCCACGAGGCGTTTAGCCCTCTCCAAGACCATATCAGCCACCCTGACGTGATTGGTAGGAAGCTCATCGAAGGTCGAGCTTAATACCTCTCCCTTCACCGATCTCTCCATATCGGTTACTTCCTCAGGCCGCTCATCCACCAAGAGGACCATAAGATGAATATCGGGATAGTTGGTCGTTATGCCATTAGCGATATTCTTAAGGAGAGTGGTCTTACCAGCCATAGGAGGAGCAATGATCGTCCCCCTCTGCCCTCTCCCCAGAGGAGCGATCATATCGATCAGCCGAGTAGAGATCTCATCAGGCGTGGTCTCCAGCACCATCCTATCCATAGGATAGATAGGCGTTAGCTTCTCAAAGCTCCTTCTCCTCCTAGCTAACTCCGGATCGGCTCGATTTACGGCTTCCACTCTTAACAGAGCGTTGTAATTCTCGTTCTCCTTAGGAGATCTCACTTGTCCAGAGACCAAATCCCCGGTCATTAAGCCGAAACGCTTTATCTGAGTAGGAGAAACATAGATATCCTCTTGACTAGGGAGATAATTCTTACCTCTCAGGAAGCCATATCCGTCGGGTAGCACTTCCAGGACTCCCTCTCCGAAGAACAATCCAGCTTTATTAGTCTGGGCCTCCAGAATAGCGAAGACGAGTCCCTTCTTCTCCATCCTCTCAACGTTGGGGATATCCAATTGATGAGCTATATCTGTAAGCTCCGGTAATGGTTTAGCCTCTAATTCTGCTATATCCACAAGATCACCTCTTGCTTGGCAAGAGTAAAAAGGTACTCTCTCTAATTACCTTTAGTCGGAAATTATTTACTCTCTAACCAAAAGTCCTCTTTATTATATCGAATTAAGTTTGGGAAGGCATATCCGGAAAGTATCTCTAAGGGAGAGATATCTTAACTATGAGTATTATAACATTTATTGGGGGATTGTCAAGCATCATTTTCAAAGATCGCTCAGTTCCCATCGATCTCTTTCCTAACTGCCAAGGCCACTATCTTTTCATAACAGCCGATCTTCTGAAGTAATTTCCAAGAATTATCCACCCTGTATATCCAACCATCGAAGCCGTAAGCAAGATAGAAGCTTTCCCTATCAGAGGCTATATGGGAGAGAGAGCCAGATCTTTCACTTCGGAACTCCTCAGTCTCAAAGGTATCAACTAATTCTCCCCCTCCATCTAGCTTCCTCACCTTAGAGTTCTTGACATCCACCACATATAGGAAATCATCTTTGTCAACTGCCATATTTCCTATCCTACGCAGAGGTTGTCCATCATCCCCCCTAACTTTGAGTTCCTTAACGAAGTGCCCTTGCGAACTGAACTTTTGAATTCGCCCATTATCCCTGTCCACCACGAAGACATAGCTCGCACTATCTATCGCTAAAGCAGAGGGGGTTTTAAATTGTCCTTCCCCGCTTCCCCTCTCTCCGAAGCTCAAGCGATATATACCTTCCTCGTCGAATTTCTGGATAGAATGAGTCTCCCCATCAGCAACGTAGACGAATCCTTCTTCATCTAAGGCTATGGCTGAAGGAGAGAGAAATTCCCCCTTCCTAGTCCCATATCCTCCGAACTTCAAGAGAAGACGACCTCGGGAATCATACTTCTTAACCATTCCCACCCCGCCTCCTGACATCGCGGTATCATCGAAGGTTATGATATAGATATTACCTTCAAGATCGACGGCTATCCCCGTAGGAACTTTGGAGAACATGTTGCTCCCTACCCCATAATTCCCAAAACCTCTTATCAGGTCTCCCTCTAAACTATACTCTCGGATCATATCCTTGCGAGTATTGAGAACCACAAATATCTTCTCTGGAGCCTCCACTATCCTTCTCAATCCTACCGCGGTCGCCCCTGCTTCGAAGTCCTCCAAATCTCTGAGAACATCTTCTATAGATTCGTATCTTTCCTTGAGATCCTTCCTTAGCATCTTGAGTATTATCGCTTCTATCGCCGCTGACATTTCGGGATTTATCGCCCGAGGGGGTCGAGGATCATCATAGATGTGTCGATGCATAACGGTCATATCATCACCCTTAAAGGGCAAAGTTCCAGTTAGCATTTCGTATAGGATAAGTCCCAGCGAATATATATCGGCCTGAGGGCTCACCTTATCACCCCTAGCCTGTTCTGGAGACATATAAATCGGAGTCCCCAACCTGGCTCCGGTCACTGTAAAACCGGTAACAATCTGATCTCTGGCTACGCCTAAATCCATCAGCTTCGCAGTTCCATCCCTGATGATCATAATATTGCTGGGCTTTATATCACGATGGACGATCTTGCGTCTATGCAGATGGGCCAAAGCCCCCCCGATCTGTTTCATTATGTCTAAAGCTTCCGTAATAGATAAAGTTTTCTTCTGTTTAAGTATATTATCCAAGGTTACCCCGTCCAGAAACTCCATAGCCATATAGAGAGTATCCCCAGAGCCAGTACTGCTGCTGTCTAAAACCTTTACTATATTAGGATGGGATACATTCTGAGATATCCTAGCCTCTCGACGAAACCTCTGCACGAACTGAGGGATATGTATAAATTGCTCAGAAGGGATCTTCAAAGCGGCAACGATATCAAGATTATCCTCTCCGATCCCCATCGCTTTATAGACCGTCGCCATACCTCCACCGCCTATCCTCCCCACGATCTTCCAATCACCAATGATCTTCCCTATATATCTCTTAGAATCAGGAGTTGATTTACGAGAGGTTATAGTTAAAGTGCCATCCTTAAAGGTGTGTCCCTTCTTAGTGGGTAAAGGGCGGCTAGCTCTGATAGTTCTATCGCCCCTAGCTAACTTTCTTCTAGTAGAGATCATTACTAAGATTACAATAACTAAAATTATCCCTATACCAACTGCGGCCACAACAATTAAATTGGAATCTGGCATATACCTCACCCTTGATCGTCAAGATTTGCTTGGTTATAGAGAGTCTCATTTAACTCGTCAAAAGGCACCACGATAACTGTTATATTATCGATGCCACCTCTCTTGTTCGCCAGATCCACCAAGATATCACAAGCCTTCTGAGACTTATGAGAGGTGGCTATCTCGCTTATCTCATAAGCGGTAACTAAGTTAGATAATCCATCACTGCATAGAACGAGGATATTATCTGGGGCAATTTCCTTCACCGAAAAATCTACCTTCACCTCATTTCTCGATCCCAGCGCCCTCGTAATAACATTTCGCCAGGGATGGGAAAAACTCTCCTCCTCGGTGAGAAGACCACTTTTTACCTGCTCAGCGACCCAGGAGTGGTCCTCGGTGAGCTGATCTATCCCATTATCCCTTATCAAATAAGCCCTACTATCGCCCACATGCGCTATATATAACTCATCACTTCGAACTATCGCGGCGGTCAGGGTAGTCCCCATACCCCTATACTGCTGATGCTTGAAGCTCATAGTGTATATCTCGGAATTAGAGATAGTAAAGGCTCTCTTAAGACCCTCTAAAATAGAATCGCTCGAATGTCTGCTATCTCTCCTCAGGGTAGAGGAGAGAACCTTCTGCAAAGTCTTCACCGCAAGAGAGCTAGCCATCTCCCCGGCGGCATGTCCACCCATTCCGTCCGCCACCGCAAATAAAAATTCTACATTTTCTCGACTGAACCAGGGAGGAGAGATATTAGCTATACAATAGTTATCTTCATTGACCTGTCTAGCTCTTCCCACATCGGTTCTTACTCCGACCCTATCCTCCGGCTTGATCACCGTTTTCCACCTCTTATTTTACAAAGGTAAGCCATCCATATTTATCCTCTTTACCCGATGTGATCCTGAAGAAAGCCTCCTGGAGCTCTTTAGTGATAGGACCTCTCTCTCCACCTCCGATTTTGATCCTATCGATCGAGTTGATAGGAGATATCTCAGCCGCGGTCCCGGTGAAGAATACCTCGTCAGCGATATATAACATCTCCCGAGGGATAGGCTCTTCCTTCACTCCATATCCCAGATCCTTAGCGAGAGTGATGACCGAATCTCTAGTGATCCCTGGTAAGATCGAGGCATAAAGCGGAGGGGTATAGATCTTACCCTCTAAAACCAGAAAAATATTTTCTCCTCCTCCTTCAGAGACATAACCAGAGGTATCCAGGGCTACAGCCTCCGAATAACCATCTGCTAGCGCTTCCATCTTCATCAGTTGGGAGTTTATATAATTACCCCCCAATTTAGCTAGGAAGGGAAACGTGTTAGGGGCCATCCTGTTCCAGGAGGATACTTTAACCGCAACGCCCTTCTCTATAGCCTCCTCTCCCAGATACCTTCCCCACTTCCAGGTGGCGATCACCATCTCTACTGGACAGGGGTGAGGATTAACTCCTAGCGAATCATAACCTCGAAAAACCAACGGTCTAATATAACACTCCTCCAAATTATTGGCCTTTATAGTGTCTATTATAGCCTGCTTGATCTCCTCTATAGAATAGGGGAGCTCTATTCGATATATCTTACAAGATCTGAGCATCCGCAATAGATGGGCTTTCAATCTGAATATCGCTGGTCCCTTCTCGGTCTTATAGCACCTGATCCCCTCAAATATGCTTGAGCCATAATGTAAAACATGGGACAAAACATGGATCTTAGCCTCATCCCAATCCACCAGTTTCCCATTAAACCATATCTTAGCTTCCTTCTCTAGTGTCATAATAAATCATTCCCGCTCCTTTCTTCGCGATTTACCTCGATCCCTCGATTATCTCCTTGATTCCCTCGATGTAATCACCGATATCCTTATCCTCGATCTGCTCACCTTTGAGAAGAGCCTCATATAAAGTTTCCGCTTTAGTTAGCAAACGTTTATCTCTACTATCTATAACACCTGCCTTCCCCAATTCATCGATTAGGGGATATATACCCTCTTCTTGGGGTAAGGAGATCTCTTCCGCCTCGATTGAGGTTTTAAGCCAATATTTTAGAGCTGTTCCCATCAAGAGTCCTGCGGATTTATTCTCTTCTCTCTTCAGCAACTGCTCTGCTTCATCCAGAAGGGTTAAGCTCAACTCCTCTGCTAGCGTTCGCTTCAGATCAAGCTCCCTTATCTCTAAGCTATCCGGTAAAGAGACTAATAATGCCAATTGAGTGGTAAAATACTTCTTAAAGTTACCATAAGCACCCGCGCTGGGATCATCCAAAAAGGTCTTAATATTCGGATATTGTCCCGGATAGAGGGAGAAATCCCTCTTATCATATAGATCGGCGAACTCAGAAGCCCTAGCAGGATCGATAGCGATCAATTCCCTTCCCTTTCTGTACCAGCTCTGATATAGTCCAATGAGTTTAATATGAGCCTCGGGATCAGGAGTATATTTCTGGCTAGCCCTATCCGCCAATTTCAATATCTCCTCCGCTTGCCTCTGCAACTCCTCTACTATGCCCTTTATCCTCGCCACTCTCCGACTCATCATCAACCTCTCAATTCAACCTCTTCTTAGATTTTTTATGGAAGATATGAATTTTGTCAAGCTCGAATTTCATATAGGTCACTACTCCCACCTCTATCGGGGTGTCTATTGTGGCTTGGGCGAGACACTTCCTCCCTCCCAAATCGAGTTCCACTAGAAGCTCTGGTAAGATGGGTTGAATACTCTCGACCACTGCCCGCGTAGTATCCTTCTCCCTCTCAGTAGTTAAGTGGATATGTTCGGATCTAATACCCAAAATACAATCCTCCCCATCCTCGACATCATAAGGAAGAGCGAATCTTATCCCCTCTCCAGAGAAATTCCCCTTCTTCACTTTTCCCGGGAAGAAATTAATAGGAAGGAGACTCGTGAAATCAGCAACAAAGACGCTATTTGGTCTCTCATAAAGCTCCTGAGGAGTCCCCACCTGCTCTAATCTCCCCTCGTCCATCACCCCAATCCTCTTCCCCAAAGCGAAAGCTTCCCTAGGATCAGGAGTTACATATATAGCCGTTGTATTAAGCTCGGTAACTAATTTCTTTAACTCGATCTTGGTTCTAGCCCTGATCTTCGCATCCAGATTCGTTAGAGGCTCATCCAAGAGCAATACCCTAGGTTTACTTCTGATGATGGCTCTTCCCAGAGCGACTCGCTGTTGATGTCCCGCGGATAATTGCCTCGGCATTCGATCCAAGACCAGGGAAACTCCTATATCCAGAGCCTCTATAGTCCTAGCTAGACGGGCATCGATCTCCTCACCCACTAATTTCCTGACTACTAAAGGGAAAGTTATATTATCCTTGACATTCATATGAGGAAATAACGCGAAGTTTTGAAAGACCATCGCTATATCTCTCTCCGAAGGAGGGAGATTAGTTACATCCTCACCATCGAATATAACCATTCCATAATCGAGGTTATCTAACCCGGCTACCAAGCGTAACAAGGTGGTCTTTCCGCATCCTGATGGACCTATCAAGCAAAAGAACTCCCCATCCTCGATGTGCAAGGATACATCATCGATGATCTTCAAGTTACGGATATATTTAGTTATACCCTGCAAGATGATAGAGGCCATGATACCAACTTTTTGGCTCGGTCCCAGGAGGAACTAGAGCTGATTATAAAGCCCCTAATAATTTAGGAAAGAAATATACGAGAAGAGTCCCCTATTATATATTCCCGATTCGATATGAAATTAGACCTATCACTCGGATATAATAGTTGTTTATATTGTAGCAGAAAATCTAAAACTTGTCAACTATTTTCCTTGTAAAGGATGCATATAGAATCGGGGATCAAAATGATTTCAGATCGAATTATAACTCCCCC
>CAZSTA010000031.1:0-25171 GCA_964609495.1 uncultured bacterium
GGAGGGTGTAATACAAAGTAAATTAGATCTTAGATCCCAGATTTTATATGCATCCGATTTGTAGAATTAGGCTAGAACTCTATACCCCTTTGAGCTTTTACTCCCTCCTCAAAGGGATGTTTGATCGTCTTCATCTCCGTTATTAAATCCGCTATATCCATTATGGCAGGATGAGCTTTTCTTCCTGTTAAAATGAGATGAAGATTCTCCGGTTTACGCTTTAAAACCTCTAAAACGTTTTCTACATCAAGTAATTTATACGCGATAGCATAATTTATCTCATCCAAGATTACGATATCATAATCTCCGGAAAATATGACTTTCTTCGAAAGTTCCCAAGCCTCCGCAGCCGCTTTTCTATCCTCCCCAATATCTTTCTCATCCCAAGTGAAACCCCGTCCCATAGGAGTTATCTCGAGATAGGGGGTGAGAAGCTCCGCCGCCTCCAGTTCTCCTGATCTCCACTTCCCCTTGATGAACTGAATCATCTTCACCTTCATCTTATGCCCTACCGCTCGCAGGGCGATTCCCAGCGCGGCAGTGGTCTTCCCCTTGCCATCTCCAGTATGAACTATGATTAAACCCCTCTTAACTTTATCCATATAACATCTCCTTCGTCGCAATTGAGGGAGGACTA
Organism: uncultured bacterium; assembly: GCA_964609495.1. GTDB lineage: Bacteria > CAZSTA01 > CAZSTA01 > CAZSTA01 > CAZSTA01 > CAZSTA01. Next base: position 638 of record CAZSTA010000031.1, read on the forward strand.
TCCCCTCGCTAGTCCGAGATGATCGCAGAGACGATTCCTCCGATCAGTCCCGGTTCATTCCAGGTTGGCGGACCTGAACCGACGCGCGCAACTACCAGATCAAGGGAGGGAATGATGTAACATCTATTTGATCTATATCCCTCTAGGGCGAAAGCATCTCTGGGAAGGCCTGGCCAGCGGACGCCCTTCGTGTTTACCCACCACGTATAACCATAAGCTGGATTAAGGTCTTGTGATGATCTTGTGGCTAGATCCATCCACCATCTGGGGATCAGTTGCTGTCCATTCCACACGCCTTTGTGCAAGGCAAGATAACCAAAGCGCGCCAATTCCCTGGCGGAGATATGTATCCCCGTGTGCGCATTGGTATGGGGTCCAATGAACCCGCTCCCCCCTTGCGGGTCCCAGCTTAGATTCTCTATGCCGATGGGATCGAAGACACGTTCCTTCATATACTCGCTCATTTCTCGTCCCATGATGTTCGGAAAGATCAGCGAAAGATGAGCTATCGCAGGATCGCTGTAGTCCCAGTGGGTGCCAGGCTCTGCTGAGAGTTTGTCTGCCCATCTCCCGTATCTATTCGGACATCGTCCGAGCGAATGTTCGAACGGTCCATAGTCCGTCGCGGTGGGAATACCTATAACGCCCTTTTCCTCACCTGGGATGCCGGATGTCATCGTGAGAAGATGCCGTATGGTGATGCGCTCCTTGCGGGGATCCGTGAGGGGATAGCCCTCTGGAAGGTAGGAGTAGGCTGGGCTGTCCAGAGCTACCTGTTGATCGTTTGGAAGCCGATTCTGGCGACTGTCCTCAAGGAGGAGACCCCACGCCGTTCCCGTGAAGGACTTCGTCCCCGAGAAGATATCAAATCTGGTAGGGATCAAGATGTTGAACGTATAGAACTCTCTCACCAGATAACCATGTCGGATAATGACGATCGACCACGAATCGCCACCGTAAAGGAACTCCTGCAATTCGCGCCCTAGATCGAGCTTTTCGGAATCCATACCTGCGAGGGCGCGAACTTCCTCCGGTTCCTTGATCCAGCGCCATCCACCTTTCGATTCGGGTGGCGGGTAGTAGGTTTCGGTCTCTGAAGAATGGATTGCCATAGCTCTGCCCCCCTTAGCTCCAAAGCTCCTTCATAAGGATAGTCTGTCTTCTCGCGGGTCCAATGGAGATAATGACAGGCTCAGTGTTCGTCAGGTGGGATATCCTCTCTATGTAGTTTCTCGCCCTCTTCGGAAGCTCCTCATACTTTCGAGCATCGGAGATATTCTCCTTCCAACCATCAATCTCCTCATATACTGGCTCACACTCCTCTAAAGCCCAATCTCCGAAGGGGGGTCGATCTATAACCTCTCCTTTATACTTATAGCCCACGCAGAGCTTTATCTTATCGAATGTATCAAGGATATCCAATCGCGTCAGGGCGACTTCCCTTATCCCGTTTATCTGAGCAGAATACTTTACCAGCACCGCATCGAACCATCCGCATCTTCTTGGTCTCCCAGTTGTAGCTCCGAATTCTCCCCCTATGTTCCTTATCCTATCCCCGATCTCATTCTTAAGCTCGGTTGGAAATGGTCCTGTTCCCACCCTGGTGGTGTAAGCTTTAACTAGGCCTATTACCTTGTCTATCTTAGTGGGACCAATTCCCGCACCAAGACAGGCAGAGGCAGCAATGAGATAGGAACTTGTGACATAGGGATAAGATCCGTGATCGGGGTCGAGCATAGTGCCTTGCGCTCCTTCAAAGAGGACTCGCTTTCCATTATCTATAGCCTCGTTTACTAACAAGGAGGTATCGGTAACATAATCCTTGATCTTGGGAATATAGCTTTTATATTCAGTTACTATCTCATCGAAAGATAGCTCTTTCTGACCATAAACAGCACTTAGTATCTTGTTCTTCTCGGCAAGAATTGATTTAAGTTTCTCCTCAAATATCCCATCGCCCAACAGATCTCCAACTCTTATACCCTTTCTCGCTACTTTATCTGTATAAACAGGCCCTATCCCTTTTCCAGTAGTACCTATCTTCTTCTCCCCTCGAAAAGCCTCTTCGGCAGCCTCCAAGATTCGGTGATAGGGCATAACCAGATGAGCATTTGAACTGATGCGAAGATTTTTAACGCTTACTCCTCTCCTCTCGAGAGCCTCCATCTCTTCGATTAGCGCTTTGGGATCGATTACTACCCCGTTCCCAATAACACAGATCACCTTTGGATATAGTATGCCAGATGGGACAAGATGAAAGACGAATTTCTCGCCTTTGGCTATTACGGTATGACCGGCGTTATTGCCTCCCTGAAACCTAATGACCATATCCGCCTTTTCAGCTAGAAAATCGATGGTCCTTCCCTTCCCTTCGTCTCCCCACTGAGTACCAACAACTACTATCGTTGACATTATTTATCTCCTCGCCTTCCTTTCGTATTTTCCGCGAAGCTGTTTGCATACCGCATCCAATCCCACATCTCTTTCGGCTCTTATCACAGTGGCAAAACCTCTTTCCTTCAAGATCTGTTGAAATTCATATACTCTATTTCTACTTGGACGCTCATAATCAGTCCCCTCTACCGAATTGAAGGGGATCAGATTGATATTGCAGGGGATCCCTTCTAACAGGTCCGCCAATCTATGCGCTTGTCCTAGCTCATCATTTACCTCTGATATTAAATTATACTCAAAGGTTATCCTTCTGCCCGTTCGCCTCACATAATAGCGGCATGCTTCTAATAGCATCCCCAAAGGGTATCTCTTGTTAATTGGCATCAATATATCCCTTAGTCTATCAGATGTAGCGTTAAGGGATACCGCTAACCTTACCTGTAAACCTTCCCTGGCGAGATGTCTTATCTGTGGTGCTAATCCACAAGTGGAGACGATTATATGGCGAGCACCTATATAGAGTCCTTCTGGAGAGATAAGTAAACGGATAGCTTTAAGGACATTATTATAGTTAGCAAAGCACTCTCCGATCAGGACAATATTAGAGATAGTTCGATTGTTTTCTCGTTCCCAAAGATCATCGCGTATGGTTAATACTTGATCCACTATCTCCGCCGCAGTTAAATCTCTGATAAGCCCCTCTTTACCTGTAACACAGAAATCACACTGATAAGCACATCCTACTTGACTGGAGATACAGGTCGTTGTCCTGCGATCATATAAAAGGAGGACGCTTTCTATTGTATTGCTATCCTCCAATTCGAACAGATATTTAATTGTATCTTTCGAGGGAGTTTCACTCTTACCCTTTATCTTTAACCGAGATATATAAGCTATCTCCTCGAGCTTCGCCCTTAGAGCTTTCGAGAGGTCGGTCATCTCTCTGCTGGAGGTAACTCCTCGCTTATATATCCACCTCATCGTTTGAGAAGCTCGATATTTTGGCTCGCCAAGAGCGAGAAAGAACTCTTCTAGCTCCCTCCTTGATAGACCTTTCAAATTCAACTTCATCTTAAATCAGGCGCGGAGGAAGTGCCTACTCTCCTCTCTACTAAAAGGGTGCCGAATCTTTCTAACAAAAGCAACTCTTCCGCTTTCGCTGAACTATGTATTTTAGTTCCGTTAAGTCCCCTAAGAGCGAAATAACCTGATCTTCTTCTCCCAAAGATAAAACACTCCATCCCCTTGAACAAAACTTTGTCAAAACGCTGGAAGCCCTTGATAAATCTATCCGAGGTGTTCCTTATATGACTTCTATTCCCCTTGAATAGTTTGCGATTACATTTCCTTACCCGTCGGAGGAAATAATACTCTGAGGCTCGCTTTTGCCTACTTCCACCCGCTATGACGAAAGCATCGTTCCGATGTGATTTTGGCAATCCTAGGGCTATTCTGCCTTGTTTTGTTAGATAGCCATAGGTATGGGAAACAACATTGCCCCTCTCCCTTAACTGATTTACCAATTTCCATCTAACCGAAGACATAAAAGTCTCTGCCTTGAAACTCCGATCTGGTTTAATCCTGAGTTTCAACTCGCCTTTGGACACCTTCTGGTGGCATGTAGAACATAATGTTATCAAGTTATCAGGGCTATTTCCCCCAGTCTGCCTCGTCTCGATATGATGGACTTCTAAGACCGGGTCCTTAGACTGGCCTTGGCAATGTTGACAGGTATGATTATCTCGGTAGAGAACATATTCCCTAACATTCCAAAAGCCTTTTTGCAGACCATTCTGATATTCAATACCTGATATATTCGGGTTCTTGATCTTTTGAATATCAAACGCTGAGACTTCTACGATGATCTCAGTAATAGGTAATATCTCCTTAACCTTCTCAATTATCTTGAGGTGGGAGTCTAATTTGTGCTGAATAGAGGGAGCTAACCAACCAGCTGGCTTCTTGCGATTAAGGAAACGAGCTTTCCGATGCCAGGTTTTCCGATTTCTTCTTGCTCTCCGATACGCTCTCCTTTCCGAGTTGAGCTTCACCAGGTCGTCTCTTAATCTCACCTCTGCTTGGAAGACTTCCTCTTTTTCGGTGATAGCAGATAGACCAATACTGCCATAACCTGCATCTACTCCTAGAGTAATGGGCTGTCTATAGCCAGATGAACCATAAAGTAGTTGAATAGTAAAGGGTGTTCTTTTCACTACTTTTGCCTTGCCTTCTTTTAGGAGAAGTCTTGCTCTTCTTGGACGGCATGGCATCAAAGGTTTTCCGTGTTTGTTAATAACGAACACTAACATAGAGTGTTCCTCCTTGCGGAGTTAGAGCCGCATCGGGACTGTTAAGGGAGGTTTTTAAGCTCGCCACACTATCCCTACCTCTCAGGATTGTTTAATGACGAACCACAGTTGCTACAGACGTGCGGAATATCCGTAGGTGTGTATGTAATTTCTCTCCCTTAACTGCTGCCTATATCCAGGCCCCCTAGTCAACCAGGACTTGCTCTTGCAAGCCCCTACTGATTGAAAATCAGTAGGGGTTGTTGACCGTTTTACACGCGCTCTGTTTTCTATCATCTAATCAATTATACTATAGAGTAGGGCAAAAGTCAATACTAAGTGATTCAATTCGAGGAGGTCGAAGGTTCTGCCAGCGAACAAAAAAGGGTGATCTCATTGATATATCAGAGATCACCCACTTAAAAACTATGATGATTAATATTACTTTTTCATAACAGCTAATTTTTTGGATATTCCTAGCGGATTCCACATTAGCTTTGGCAGAGAGTTGACGGAAATCCGAAGCAAAGAGCCTGCTCTAAACAACATCTTTGGTCATCCCTCTTTAAAGGGAACTTTTGAACCTTGAGCTCTATTGCCTGCAAAAGTTCCCTTTTTAACTCCTCTTCGGAAGTAGAATTGAAGGAGTTGGCTATATATCACGCCTGAGAATCTGTTGAAGCCTAAATAAGGGACTATAGCTTTGAAGAGTGGCTCGGTAAATTCATTGAATACAGCTCGTTTCGCTATCTCTTTGAGCATAACCACTCCTCTGGCATCGGATGGAGATAGGTAGAAGGCATCTCCTCTCGCCTCAGGAGCTACTCTAGTCAAAATTACTGCGGCTCTCCCTGCAGTCTCCATACGCTTGCGATAGGCTTCATAATCCATAGGATGATAGTGATATCCTATCGCCTTCGTATCATATATAAACCTTGTCCCTCTTCTGGCTAATCTATATGCCATCTCTGTATCTTCCCAGGTGGAGACCGGAGGGGGCCAGAAGTTCTCTTGATCAAACATTCCAATATCTATAAGAAGCTTTCTCCTTACGGATGCATTACAAGTGAGGAGGTACTTACCTGATACGTCCCCCTCCTTCTCCGGGTAGGAGAAGGGATAGCCGAGGCTCTGCATAAGGTTCATAAAAGCGGTCTCTATCTCAGGGTAAAATAGGACTTTCCCTAACACCGCTATATCCTCATCTGGATATTCCTCATAGTACTTTATATGTTCTCTTAATAGATTGCGATCCGCTATTATATCATCGCCAATGAATAGGGTGACCTCTCCCTCTGCACTTCTCACCCCGGTATTCCTAGCTGCGTTACCTCCACTGTTACGCTCATGTCTAAAGTACTTGATCTTAACTTCTGCCTTGGGGATGATCTCCCTCACCATCTCCTCAGTTCCATCCTGCGAGCAATCATCAACTATGACGATCTCAAATTCATCCTTGGGGTAGGTCTGTTCAAATAGCGAAGTCAAGCACTTCTTCAATATCTCCTTTCGATTATAGCTTGGTATTATCACACTTAAGGGTAAACTACTCATTATGCTCCTTTTTAGGTGATTAGGTGAGCAGTTACTTCAAATCTTTATCTCACTTTGTCTTAGATCTAAATTTATTCTTATTCCGATTGAACTATAATAAACGAGTAATCTAAACCTCTTCTCCACTTGAGGCTTCTTCCCCATTTGATAAGCTTTTCCTCAACTAAAGACAGACCTAGATATCGCATGCAATTGATTAGAAATCCATGAGAGAATATCCAAATCCATCCCGAGGGATCACCAAATTTCTTCGACGGATATATATCGCCATATTCTTTGAATTTTTCGGAGAAGGGAGCAAAAAGCAAATCACTGCGGTTCCTGGATTTACTAATCACTGGATTCGCAAAAATGGCTTTCTTTGCGGAAAAGGAATCGATGATATTAGATATGAAGTGAATTGGCTCTGGCTGATGAAGAAGGATATCATAGCATATTATCGCATCTGCTGGATACTCAGCTCCTAACGCCCTGAGCCCACCATCTATCATTGATTTATAGAAGTCCATTTTGATATACCGAACATTCGAAAAGTTGTCCTTGATCTCGTTGAAACGATTACTTAGATAATCGTCAAGTAGAATGACATCTTTCGCTCCTTCAGTCTCAGAGAGGAAGCTATAGAAGCCATTGCACTTCCACATTCCCCCAACATCAACTACACGCTCAGCAGGAAACAGTTTATGGATCCATTGAGCCTTCTCCCTGATTAGTGCAGGCATTTTATCCTCTTGAAAGCAAAGGCTATAGAGATCCTCACAAGTTTCCTTCATTATCTTTTCCTCCTTAATTCAATCAATATTCTACTATTTGCTAACTCTCAGATCTGAGATGGTTTAATTCAATCTAATCGTTCAATTCCGCAATGTTCAAAGGTGGACCCCCTTTTTAGAAACTAACTTCTCTTCCAAGCTTTAACATAGATATCATTACAGAAGATCAAACTAAGTGGATATAATGTAGAGATAGGCCAAAACCTAGATAATAAAAAATATAATTTATCTTTGATAGTAGGTTTAAATATATTTCTCAATTGAATAGTATAATCAGAACCAGCTTTATCCAGATACTTTCGAATGGAGAAAGGCGTTTGTTCATTGATATGTAGCAGATGCTCGCACTCCGTTCTCGGATCTAGCGAAGTAGGAAGATAATCTTTCCCCAATATCAACTTGATAGCTGAGTTCACATACCTTGTATAGAATCTGTATCCATAATCATAAAAGAGTCTATTGGGCATAGTGTGTATTATCAGCCTTCCTTCGTCCTTCAATACTCGATAGATCTCACTTAGTATCGACTCAACTTCCTCGGGATATAGGTGCTCGATCACATCGAGAAAGAAGATCACATCAAAGGAGGAGGATTCGTATGGCATCTTCTTCGCATCGGCTAACTCTAATACCACCCTCTTTTGAGCCTCCTCTGATAGATCGGAGATCGCCCTTTTGGCTAGATCAATGGCATCCTTAGAATAATCGATACCAATTACATAAGCTCCCTGTTTTGCACAATACCGAACTATCTCTCCTCTTCCACACCCTATATCTAATACCCGACATTCACTGGTAACATCTGCCAAACTCAAGCTTTTTGTCAAACGAGGTGTCAGTTCATCTCCCTTATAATCCTTAAACTCAGGACCTCCTTCAGCCAACTCCAGATAGTATTCCTCGTCATAATAGTCGCTTGGGACAGATTTTTCCTTCATAAGGGGAATTACCTCCTATCCCGATAGACGTCCTATCGTGCTTGTATAGGCTATTCTAGCATAGTGATTTAATTGAGAGATATCATACTCGTCCAGATAAGAAGATTTTAACATAACAACTATATAAAATGCTGTATAAGTCAAGATAGCTAGCAATATACCCTTTAGTCCTCCTGCTACCCTTTCGAGGAAGAAGAATAGAACTCCCCCGCTGATACAGGTAATTAAAGGACGGGTTAGAGCTTTCCAAAAAGTGTCTTGGGGAGATATCTTATGCCTTGTATGGAAGCTGACGATGAGGTAAAAATTGCCCAGAGTCAAGGCTATAACTATTCCTAATATTGTCCCTATATATCCGAACTTCATGGTCAAAGCGATACCTAATATCATATTCAGACCGATTCCGATCAAAGTAGCATATGCCCCATAACGAGGATTCCCCATTCCCGTATCTATCAAAAACCCTGGTCCAGCCAGCAGATTGATGAAGTTACCTATCGCCAATAATTGAAGCGCTAAAGCGGTCATCTCGTAGCCAGGACCAAGCCAGAGCCTAACTAGTGGTTGAGCAAAGACCGCGATGAAGATGAAGAGCGGAGCGCTGAACAAGACCATATACTTAAGAGCGCGATAGTATAATCCATACAATCTTTGAAAATCTCGCTTTGCGTAGATCTCAGAAGCCGCGGGCATAATAGGGTTGATGATCATTAAGGGGAAAGCTCTGATCTGATTAATTATATTAGAAGCAGCTTCGAAATAAGCGACATAGTTCAAGTTCGTGAAGTAGCCAAGTATGATCTTACTCAATTGGTTGAGGACTAAACCACCTAAGCCGACGACCTGCATCTGCACACTGAATCCTAAGAGCCTCTTTACATACTTTGCTCTGAAGAGAAAGGGATTAATCCTCAGGGCCTTAAATTGTATCTTGGACATAAGTCCGTTAAAGATAATAGCTACTGAAATTGCTATCGCATTTACTATAACTAATCCTCTCAACCCATAACCCAAATTCAAAGCGATAATAGTTCCGATAGCATTAACGATGACGCTCGATATAGCGGCGATATTCGTCAAATCCATCCGTTGTAATCCATTGAGGAGGGAGATGAAGATGCTGAAAGTCAAATTCGCGGTGAAGATCAAGATAGCCCCAGTTAGCACAAAGCCTATATCGTTTTTGAACTCTCCACTTCCAATATGAGAGGAGACTCCCCCTCCTATATTGAAGAAATTGACGATGATCCACTCCTTCAAGAAGAGAAATAATACGAAGCTAAGAGCTCCCATCACCAGGCAGATCACGAAATAGGTATTGAGCAGAATGTTGATCTGACGATCGTCTTCCTTAGCCTTATACTCAGCAATGAATTTGACCAAAGCTGCTCCTAATCCCAAATCGAGTACCTTTACATAGTTCGCAAAGGCGCTGGCTAGAGCCCAAATCCCAAAGCCTGTAGTTCCAAGTCTCGATATTATGAAGGGGGTCATAATCAGGATTATGGGAAAAGAAATGACCCCCCGTAAGATGTTAAAGAAGGAATTTTTAACTATCTTTTTTGATAAATCTTGCGTCAAATTTTTATCTCACAAGGATTGCTAGAGTAGTTCCAGCAATATGACGTATTTCAAATTCGGGGTGGTGTTTTTGAAACTCGTTTAGTGCCTTTGTAACGCCATTCCAGGCATTATAGTCGTGCCAGACAATAACTCCCTTGCCTTGCCTCAGTAGTTTTAGGGCCACTTGAGTGTCGTTCACTACATAATCGTAACTATGATTTCCATCGATAAAGATAAAATCGACTCTATCTAAATATGGTGAATAATCAAACTTGGCAGAATCTCCGTAAAGTTGAACAATCTTTCCTTTCTCAGGCAACTCTTCCTCATCTTTTGAAGTGAAACGATACCCAGGTGGACTTTTATCGATATTTTGTAGAGGAAGGTCAAGCGTATATACTATAGCTTCATCGGGAGAATTTATCGCCAGGTTAATCGTCGTTCTCCCGTCAAAGGTGCCTATTTCAAACAGGATTTTGGGATTATATCTCTTGACCAAAGCGTTAATAACTAAAGTTTCATATAATAAGACATTTATTCCGCGCTTGGTGATTGGCTCTGCAATCGAGAATCTGCTATTCCCTATGACATCTTCAACAGCGGCTGATTTCAGTTTGGGGATTTCACGCCCAAATCCGAAACCGTAATAAAAACAGGTCTCTCTTAGAAACCCCCTTCCTTTGACGAAGAGAATACCAAAGGTCAAAGAAAAGAGGAATAGGAAGAAAGCTGAGATGTAGATTAAAAAAAAGTCGACTCCTCTTTTGACAATTGCTCCCATCTTTATCCTCCTCGAGCCTTATTTAAACAGCACTTTTTTGGGTGCTCCTCTCTTATCTCCTCTTCAATTTCATCATTTTACACCCGCTCTGTTTTCTATCGCCTAATCAATTATACTATAGAGTAGGGCAAAAGTCAATACTAAAGTGATTCAAGGATACATATAAAATCTGGGATCTAAGATCTAATTTACTTTGTATTACACCCTCCCCCTATCCCCCTCCCATCGAGGGAGGGGGGACGAGAAATAATGCGAAGCATAGACTTAAGCTCTATCTCGATGTTCCCTCTCCCCTCGTGGGAGAGGGCCAGGGTGAGGGGGAGTTATAACTCGATCTGAAATCATTACGAAGTAAAGACTTTTTGATGCCCGATTCTATATGCTTCCCTGCAAATCCAACTTCTTGCTAAAAGTACTCAAAAATGCTATAATATTTAGAAAATAGGAGGCAAAGAGGAAGTATATCAGGAGAAGGTGCGAAAACGTAAAGAATGTTAAACTAAAGGGGATTGATCTTATGCTCAAAAAAACTATATTATTCTCTATAATCCTTTTATATCTGTTCCTATCACCCGCCTACTTAATAGAAGCATCCCCGATAGAGTGGCGGGTTTCCTCTGATGGACTCTACGGAGGGACAGTTACCTCCTTAGCCTCGGTGAAAGGGAAGGATAATATCATCTATGCGGGAACGATTAATGCAGGAATATTTAAAAGCACTGATGGAGGAGAGAGTTGGCAAAAGGTGAACAACGGATTGCCATTAATAATACTATCCGATAAGACAGTATATGATTTAGCTACCGCTGGAGATAATATAGTATATGCCGCGATAGGTGGATATTTCTTCAGAAGCACTGATGGAGGAAAAAGTTGGACTAACTACCGACAAGTTGAGGGATTAACTGGAAGATTCCAAAATATTAATCATCTACTCCCAGCAGGAGATAGCGGAGAGGTGATCTATGCGGGTAGCAGAGGGGAAGGTCTCTTCAAAAGCGTAAATGGAGGCTTGAGCTGGATTAAGCTGAACTACCAGGGGAATTTCATTACTGGATTAGCCGTTGATAATGATAATACCGTTTATGTCTCCTCCGCTTACGGGTTAATAGCTAAATCTACCGATGGAGGAAAGAGTTGGCGGAGAATAGATAATAGTTTACCCCGACAGGAAGGGAATATACAATCCATAGTGATCGCGGGAGCCAGTAGAGATAGACTATACGTAGCTATCTATGGTGGCGGTGTTTTCAAAAGCGCTGATGGAGGCAAAAGCTGGATCGGTCTCAACGAGGGATTACCCGATTTGTGGGTTAGGAAGGTGCTTGCAGTTGGGAAGAATGGAGGAACGCTCTACCTCAGAACGGAGAGCGGCTATACCTATGTAAGGGATGAGGATAAAGGAGACGATAGCTGGAGAAAGTTCGACCTCGAAAAGATCAACTATCCTATCCTATCTTTGCTCACCGTTGGAGATCAAGGGAATATAATCTATGCTGGATGCGGAAGCGGAGGAATCTACAAAAGCACTGATGAAGGCGACTCCTGGGAGGAACGAAATAGAGGCTTGATTGCTCTCGATATAAAATCAATAGTGATCTCTTCCACTTCCAAAGTGTATTTGGGAACTTATGGGGCCGGGGTATTCCAAGCTGAGGATACTGCTTGGAGAACTATGAACGAGGGTTCCAAGGATATTTACATAGAGAAGATAAAATTAGACGAAGATGAGAACAATCTCTATCTAATATCTCTCAGCGGTAGAATCTATAAGAGAGGGTTAAGTGAGGAGAAATGGGAGATAGTGAGTGATAATTTACTCAATAATTATCTATTAGATATCATACCGCCGAATGAGAAGGGATTAAGCTATCTTGGAATATATAACTTCGGAGTGCTAAGAAGCGAGGATGGAGGGGCAACTTGGAGTCCCTCCAAGACAATACCCCCTGGTATCGAGAGAATGACAATCGTTAAAAATGGTGATATTATTTATATCAATAGTGGCTATAGGGATATCTACAGAAGCCCCGATGGAGAAGGAAGCTGGCAGAAGATGACCACCGAGGGTTTGCCAGAGGATAATATCATATCTCTGACTGCAACCGAGAATGGAGGAAAAGTGTTCGTTATAATTCCCAGCTACGGGATATACGGATACTTCGCCGATGAAGAGGGATGGCAAAAACTTCCTCATCCTAGCGAGAGAAGGGATTGGGAGGGGATAAAAGTTATTGGAGAGAAAGTGTATGTGTGGAATGATACCGAAGTATTCTCCAGCCCTCTCGAAAGTTCGGAATGGACGGAGATCGCTCCTAATAAAATATCTGGAACTATAACTGCTTTAACAGGGAAGGATAACACATTATATCTAGGAACCCAGATAAGTGGGATATATAAATTTGAAAGGGGAAGATGGGAAAAGGCAAATAAAGGATTACCTCAAGTACTTCACTCTAGGATTCCCGAAGTAGCTGGTTTGGCAGTAACAGGAGAGGAAGCTCAGATAATATATGCGGTGTTATATGAATCGGGAAAGGGTAAAATATATAAAAGCACTAATGGAGGAAAATCTTGGAAGGGATTGAAAGCCCCTAATTTCTCCTCTCTATACTCCATAGAGGCTTCAGGCGCCAAGGGGAAGGAAGTATATATCACAACTAATTCTGGACTCCATAGAAGCCTCGACGGAGGTGAGAATTGGCGTTCATTAGAGAGCGGATTACCCAGAGAAGCCGATACCAGATTGTTATCCCTAATATCCCTTTCAGAGGGGAAAGATATTCTCTACTTAACGGTCTCAAGTTTGAGCGGAGGTTCTCAATTATATAGAAGCCTCGATAAAGGAGACAACTGGACTCTCGTCAATCCTTATCCCCAGGATGTATCCGCTCTCCTAGCTGAAAGAGGAAATGAGAGAATCTACGCAGGAACGTTCGCAACCGGTGGTTTCAAGAGCGGCGATCGAGGGAATAATTGGCAAAAGATGAATGGCTTGCCTGCTAAGGAGATAATATATGCACTTATTAAGTCTCCAAAGGATAATAATACGCTTTATGCAGGAACTAGCCTCGGCTTCTTCAGAAGCGGGGATAAGGGGGAAAACTGGGATATCCTCGATAATGGTCTTCCCCCTCAAGCGAGGGTGAAGAAGCTGACAGCAGTTATTTCCGAGAGCGGTGCCGAGATCCTCTTAGCCGCGGTCGGGGCGAAGAATGGCGAAATCTGTGAAGTATTCAAAAGCGAGGATGGGGGAAGCAATTGGAAGAAGTTAGGAGAGTTCGCAGAGGAGATACAATCTCTAGCCCTGAGTCCAGCAGGAGACTTAGCCTATGTGGGAACTAACGTAGTGTATATCGGGCGATTAACTAAGTGAAGGGGGTAGTTTATGGATTATAGACGTATAATTCCTTGTCTGGATTTCAATAAAGGGAGAGTAGTCAAGGGAGTAAATTTTGTGAATCTAGTTGACGCTGGCGATCCGGTCGAACACGCCAAAGTTTATGATCAAGAAGGGGCAGATGAACTAGCCTTTCTGGATATTACCGCTACTGTTGAGGATAGGCAGATCACTATAGATATGGTGAGGAAGATCAAAGATGCTATATCGATTCCCCTAGCAGTAGGAGGAGGGATTCGCTCCCTTGAAGATATCGATAAAGTACTTTCGGCAGGAGCTGATAAAGTATCGATTAACTCATCAGCAGTTAGGACTCCAGATCTCATCGATAAGGTAGCCGCTAAGTTTGGAAGCGAAAGATTAACAGTGGCGATAGATCCTAAGCGTAGATCAGGAGATAAAGCAGAATGGGAGGTCTTCATCAGCGGAGGCAAGATCGCCACTGGACTGGATGCCGTCGCCTGGGCGAAGGAGGTTGAGGAAAGAGGTGCGGGCGAGATACTGCTGACGAGTATGGATCGTGATGGGACTAAGTCCGGTTATGATCTCGAACTAACTCAGGCGGTAGCTTCTGCGTTGAGGATTCCAATTATCGCCTCTGGAGGAGCAGGGACTTTAGAACATCTGTATCAGGCTCTGACTGAAGGGAAGGCAGACGCAGTTTTAGCCGCTTCTATCTTCCACTTCCGAGAGATATCGATCAGGGAGGCTAAACGCTATCTGGCGGAGAGAGGGATCCCAGTTCGACGATAGGGCTTATATAGAAGCTCTTGAAAAATCTCTTGCTAATTATGATGAGATTTGCAGGAGCTCCTCACTATCACTGTTTTCAAAGGAGTTTGAGAGGGAAGCTGAGTCCCTCAGAATCCAGGCTAATAAGGGAATTTGGGATAGAATAAAAAATTGGTAGAAAGGTCAAAAATGAGGACTATCACTAGATAATTTGCTATTTGGATATAGCTATGATATAATAGAGAAAACTCCTATTGCGATAGAAAGGAGTGGAGTATATATTATGAGCGATTGGAAGAACAAGCTATATTTTGGGGATAACCTTGATATAATGCGTAAGTATATCGCAGATGAAAGTGTAGATCTGATATACCTAGACCCACCTTTCAACTCTAAAGCTAGCTATAATGTGCTATATCGAGAAGCTAATGGCAGTCAATCTGCTGCTCAGATAACCGCCTTTGAGGATACCTGGCATTGGGATATAAAAACACAAGAGGCTTATGAGGAAGTGGTAAGGCAAGGTCCCAAGAAGGTAGCTGACCTGTTGCAGGCACTGCGAGAATTCTTAGGTACAAATGATATGATGGCTTATCTAGTTATGATGGCAATTCGACTGGTAGAGCTACATCGAGTACTGAAACCAATGGGTAGTCTGTATTTGCATTGTGATCCAACTGCTAGTCATTATCTCAAGATTGTGTTAGATCAAATATTCGGTGTTAAGAATTTCAGAAACGAGATCTCGTGGCGCCGTTCCAACCCCAAAAGCCATCACATCACCAATTTTGCAAACTGTAGAGATACTATTTTCAGGTATTCTAAATCTGAATATGCCATATTCAACAAGATTTATAGCGAGCACGATCCCAAATATGTAGAAAAGGCGTATCGGTTTATTGACGAAAATGGAAGACGATATCGGCTACTTCCCCTGCTAAATCCCAACAAAGATCGTCCTAATCTCACTTATGAATTCTTAGGCATCACTAGAGTTTGGCGCTGGACAAAAGAAAGAATGAAAAAAGCCTATGCAGATGGTCTGATTGTGCAACTAAAACCGGGTGCTGTTCCTCAATATAAAAAATATCTGGATGAGTCTCCGGGCAGAACCATAACAAATGATTGGCACGACATTAAACCTACTTCGGGCAAAGAATCACTTGGCTATCCTACCCAAAAACCAGAGGCGCTACTTGAGCGAATCATTAGGGCGTCATCAAATGAAGGTGATATCATACTTGACCCTTTCTGTGGATGTGGTACTACAGTCTCAGTGGCGGAGCATCTTAACCGGCGTTGGATAGGAATAGATATTACTCACCTAGCTATTACTCTTATAAAACACAGATTAGAAGATACTTTTGGAGCAGAGTTATCTCCTTATGAAGTTCTTGGCGATCCTAAAGACCTGCGAAGCGCCGAAGCCCTAGCAGAACAAGACCCTTATCAATTTGAGTGGTGGGCTATTGGCTTAGTCGATGCCTTTCCAGTAGGCAAACAGAAGAAGGGTGCTGATAGAGGTATAGATGGTTATATAAACTTTTTCGATGATGATCCCAAAAAGGCTAAGAGCATAGTCATCCAGGTTAAGAGTGGTCATGTTACCGTGAGTCAGATACGTGATCTCAGAGGAGTATTAGAGCGAGAAAAGGCTGTAATTGGAGCTTTTATCACACTAAGGAAACCGACTAGAGAAATGCTAAAGGAAGCAGCTTCAGCAGGTTTTTATGAGCCTAAAAAATATCCCGGCAGTCGCTTCCCCAGACTACAGATTCTTACCACTGAAGATTTGCTAGCAGGTAAGCAGTTAGAATACCCAAGACAGGGAATAGGAACATTCAAGAAAGCTGAACGTAAGTATAAAGGGAGTAAGACACAAATTAGCCTTCTGTCAGATGGTGCTTAAAGAAGTATAATTCATAATGACATCAAGATATTAGGATATGCTGAACCCAGATCATAAGATATAGATATGATATAGTAGAGTAAAATCCTATAGAAACAAATGGGAGTTATTAGGAAGCTCAGAAGGTATTTTAGAAATAAGGATAACTTATTCTGGGCTAGGAGACAAAGAATATCACTCTAAACACCAATTGAAATTTGATTTAGTAGATAAAGGGTGGTATCTCATAGATGGTAAAGACGATAGATGACCAAGTTCTATTATATTACCTGTCGGGTAGGAGTGGAATAATAACTCTCGATCTATTGATATCTGAGAATAAGAGGAGGTTATGAAGCTAAGGCAAGTAGAATGATGGAAAATGAGATGATCGATGATATAGAGGAGATCATACTCACTCCAGAGGATATCGAGAGGGAGGTATCTCGGCTAGGACGGGAGATATCCGCCGACTATATGGATAAGGATCCCCTCTTAGTAGGAGTCCTCAGAGGCTCCACAGTCTTCATAGCCGATCTAATTCGTCATATTTCACTACCTGTCAGGATCGACTTCATCTCCATATCTAGCTATCAACACCCCTCTCCCGGAGTAGTTCGGATCATAAAGGACTTGGATGAGCCAATCACCGGTAAGGATATCATTATAATAGAGGGGATAATAGATACTGGCCTCTCCTTGGGATATTTGATACGAGTCCTTAACCTTAGAGAACCCGCGAGCTTGGAGATATGCACCCTCTTGGATAAACCAGCTCGTCGTATTCTCGCTCTCAATCCTAAATATGTGGGAGTCGAGATCCCCGATAAGTTCGTCGTTGGCTATGGTCTGGATTACAATCAAAAATATCGCAATTTGCCCTTCATTGGTGCTTTGAAGCCAGAGATATACCAAGGTAATCGATGATCTAAAGGCAGGGATGGAAATCGGAAGATCTGATTGATAGCATCTCTATTTTCCACTTTTCAAAAAGGAGGTAAGTCGCTATGCCCAGCTTTGATCAGCTAAGTTTTATGGCTTCTTTAGGCTTCGCCAGTTGGGAGCCAAGGAAGATATTAGAGGAATTATCTCGTATCGGTTATAAAGGAGTGGGATGGACCCCAGCTCACTTTAATCCTCGCCAGAAATCTCCCGAAGCCCTTGAGAATTTGATAAAGGAGACACACAATTATGGGATGGAGGTAGGAGAGATCGTAGTCCAGCGGGATTTCGTATCCCTTGATGAGAACATAAGAAGGGACCGAATCAATTTAACCAAAGAATCTATTCAAGCCGCGGGAGAAGCAGGCGCTAAGGTGATAAATGTCTTCACTGGCCCTGCTCCTTGGGATCCTAAAGCCCCTCGTATCCCTCGCGATCTCTCTCAGGGAGAGGCTTGGGATATAGTGCTGGGCGCCTTCGAGGAGATTCTAAAAGTGGCAGAGAAATACAAAGTTTATATAGCGGTGGAAGGGGTATTTGGGCATCTCTGCCACGATTATTACACCACAAAGCCCCTTATCGATCACTTCGATTCGGAGTATCTGGGGATTAATATGGATCCCTCTCACGGAAGTTTATATGGTAACGATATCCCTTGGGTCGTGAAGCAATGGTCCGATAAGATCAAGCATGTTCACCTCAAAGATGCGATAGGTGTTCCTGGAGAAAACGGACGCGATTTTATGTTTCCCCTGCTCGGAGAGGGAATGATCGATTGGTCGGCTTTCTTCAACGCTCTCGATGAGATTGGCTATAGGGGATTTCTATCGGTGGAGTTCGAATCCTTCAAGTATTACCGAGTGATCTTAGAAGGAGACCCGGTCAGAGCAGCCGAACTTTCTATGGAGCAGTTGAAGAAGTTACTAAAGTAAAGTTGAGTAAGAGAGCATATAAAACGAGGACTTCGCCTCACTCCTCAGAGGAGAGGAGTAAAGGGCGAGGTTCCTTTGCTCATTATCCAATATCTCCATAAATATTATATATTTGGGGGGTTTTAAGCTGTCACTCTATAAAAATGATTTTATCCCTCACATATTTGACAAAAAGGATAAATTAGTGTATAATATAGATTGAAAGTTGATACTCTCCTGCCGTTTTTTTCTTTAGAATTTTACTATACCGAGGAAGGAGGGGAATATGATAAATGGCTAGAGTTGAAGTCGAAGTAAAGGATAGCGAGAATTTTGAGAGCGCCTTAAGGAGATTTAAGAAGGAATGTCAAAAGCAGGGAGTTATATCTGAGATTAAGAGGCGGGAACATTATGAGAAACCAAGCGTGCGTCGTAAAAAGAAGCTTCTCGCCGCTCGCCGAAAAAATAGACCAAGGAGATAATCGCTATGTCTTTGAAGGATGAACTCTCGGAAGCAATGAAAACGGCGATGCGCAAAGGTGATAAAATGGAGCTATCTGCCATAAGACTTCTCCGTTCTGAGATTAGAAATAAGGAGATAGATATAGGCAGGGACATTGATGATGAGGAGATAGTGGCTTTAATATCTAAAGGGATAAAGAAGTGCCAAGAAGCCATTGAGCAGTTCAAGAGGGGAAATCGGAGCGATCTGGTGGAGAAAGAGGAGAAGGAGATAGAAACTTTAAGACGCTTCCTTCCCCGCCAGCTTACCGAAGATGAACTCAAGGATATAGTAACTCAGACTATCGAGGAGGTAGGTGCAGATTCTCCCAAGGATTTAGGTAGGGTAATGGCTGCAATTATGCCTAAGATCAGAGGTAGAGCCGAGGGGAAGATAGTTTCTAAGATGGTTCGAGAGACTTTAAAGGAAACTTTTTAACCTTATATATTTTTGGAAGCAAAAGTTTCCTTTATTAGGAGAGTAAAGAGTTTACCGGTCTCAAGTTGTTAACCGAGGATCTTATATGGAGATGAATATCTCGAGCAAATTTCCAAAGATATTATTAATTGCCCTGATATTCCCTATCATTCTTCTTGCTTCGCAGATAGCTATAGGCCAAGAGAAGGTAGTATATATAATTCCTATCCGGGGTGATATCGAGCTAGGGTTATCCCGTTTTCTCCAGAGAGCCTTAAAAACGGCTCAGAGAGAGAAAGCGGATGCCGTTATCCTAGAGATAGATACCTTTGGGGGAAGAGTCGATGCGGCTACTCAGATGAAGGATGCTTTGATGGATTCAGATATCCTGACCATCGCTTTTGTGCAGAGGGGCTGGTCGGCTGGAGCTTTAATCACTCTAGCTTGTGATCATATCGTGATGAAACCGGGGAGTAGTATAGGGGCGGCTGAACCCATAGTAGGAGGAGGGATAACGGAATCTCAGCCTGCTGATGAGAAGGTTGTCTCAGCTTTAAGAGAGGAATTTCGCTCTACGGCGGAGGATAACGGTCACCCTGGAGATATTGCCGCGGCGATGGTTGACAAGGATATCGAAATTGAGGGCGTGATCGAAAAGGGGAAGTTGCTAACTTTAGCCGCCGAGGAAGCATTAGAACTTAAAGTGGCTGATAGAAAATTGGAAAAGATAGAGTCTGTTCTGGAGGCATATGACCTAGAGGGTGCGAGGCAAGTCATCGTATCACTTAATTGGGCGGAGCAGGTGAGTCGTTTTGTTACTAGTTCTATCGTTAGCTCGCTTCTTCTCACCCTAGGTTTTCTAGGGCTAATTTGGGAATTTCGCACTCCCACTTGGGGAATAGCCGGGACCTTCGGGATCCTATCTTTAGCCCTCTTCTTTGGTGGACATATGATCGCTGGATTAGCTGGTTGGGAATCTATTCTCCTATTTGCGGTGGGATCATTCCTCCTCGCCCTGGAGATCTTCGTCATACCAGGCTTTGGTATAACCGGCGTCTCAGGGATAATAGCGATTCTCCTAAGCCTATTTATGTCCTTTGGGGGTAACTACATCGAGGCTGCCTATAGCATTCTAGGCGCTTTCCTAGCCACGGTGATTATATCCTTGTTGCTACTTCGTTATATCCCCCGTACCAAAGCTTGGAATAAATTAGTTCTAAGCACTGGGGAAACGGCTGAATTGGGATTCTCGGCAACTCCTCAGAAGGAGAAAAAAAGGTATTTAGGAGAGAGAGGAAGGAGTATCTCTATGCTTCGTCCGGCGGGAGTAGCTGAGATAAATGGGGAGAGAATCGATGTCGTCTCAGAGGGGGATTTCATCCCTCCCTATACTGAGATAGAGGTGGTCAAAGTTAGCGATAATCGAGTAGTAGTTCGCGCTCTTCTTTCAGATTAGGCAGGGAGAGATGTTGGGATCTCATTCTGTTACCTCTCCCTCAAGGAAATACTCGACTGCTATGAGGTGATAACCTTGTGGATGGTCTTATTTATCCTATTCTTAGGGGGGATAGTTCTTATCTTCGTAGAGGTATTTCTGACCCCTGGCTTCGGAGTGGCTGGAATAAGTGGCATTACCCTACTAGCTAGTAGTGTAGTATGGGCTTTTATGAAAGCTGACTCTACGATAGCTGGCTATTTCACTTTAATAGCTCTATCAGTATTTCTGGTAATCATAGCAGGTGTAGCCAAGTTCTGGCCCAAGAGCAAAAGCTGGAAGAAGCTCGTCTTAAACACGGCTGAAACGAAGTCATCTGGCTTCTCATCATCCTCTCCAGATATAGGGAAGTGGCTAGGAAAGATTGGTTCTACCATATCCATACTTCGCCCCTCGGGAGTTGCCGAGATCGAAGGAGTTAAATTAGATGTGGTAACTAAGGGTGAGTTCATACCACCTCATTCGAAGATAAAGGTAATCAAGGTAGAGGGAAATAGAATCGTAGTGGAAAGAGTAGAATAAAAATGTAAAGGAGGAGGAATTATTGTGCCAGAAGCATTAGCAGGGTTTTTAGTAATTGTTATCATAGTTATCGTCGCTCTATTTATCCTGCTCCAATTTATCCCCTTAGCTCTGTGGATATCCGCCTATGCGGCAGGTGTGCGGGTCGGTTTCTTCAATCTCATTGGAATGCGCTTAAGGAGAGTCGCTCCTCATAGGATCATCCACCCTTTGATCAAAGCTACTAAGGCGGGATTGGAACTCCAGATAGATAGATTAGAAGCTCACTATCTAGCTGGAGGTGATGTGGATAGAGTGGTGAACTCTCTCATCGCGGCTCAAAGAGCGAATATAGAGCTGAATTTTGAGAGATCTGCGGCTATCGATCTAGCTGGGAGAGATGTGCTTGATGCAGTTAAGATGAGCGTTAACCCGCGGGTGATTCAAACTCCCATAGTATCGGCAGTGGCTAAGAACGGAATCCAGCTCAAAGCTTTTGCTCGGGTAACTGTCAGAGCTAATTTAGATAGACTCGTAGGAGGAGCTGGAGAGGAAACCGTCGTCGCTAGAGTGGGTGAGGGTATAGTAACCACCATCGGATCATCTATTAGTCATGAGAACGTGCTGGAGAATCCCGACTCGATATCTAAAACCGTGTTGCAGAAAGGACTTGATGCAGGAACTGCCTTTGAGATTCTCTCCATAGATATCGCGGATGTCGATGTGGGAGAGAACATAGGGGCGAAACTTCAGACTGATCAGGCGGAGGCGGATATGAGAATCGCTAGGGCGAGGGCCGAGGAGCGTCGAGCGATGGCTGTCGCTAGGGAACAAGAGATGAAAGCGATGGTCCGAGAGATGAGGGCGAAGGTTGTGGAAGCTGAGGCTGAGGTTCCCCGAGCGATCGCCGATGCTTTCCGCGAAGGTAAATTGGGGGTTATGGATTACTATCAGATGCGCAATATTATGGCTGATACAGGTATGCGAGAAGCTATATCCCAAGCTCAAGCCCCTCCAACTGGCGGTGCAGAAGAGCCTGAATCGACAACTTAATAGAGTTTCGAAAGAATGCCAGATAGGCAAGGTTGAGAAGCCTCAAGAGCGTTAAGTTGGATAGGAGACTATCTGGTGAAAAGGAAACTTTTTCACCTTGAGTTTTATGG
Organism: uncultured bacterium; assembly: GCA_964609495.1. Lineage (GTDB taxonomy): Bacteria > CAZSTA01 > CAZSTA01 > CAZSTA01 > CAZSTA01 > CAZSTA01. The sequence continues at coordinate 22,880 of CAZSTA010000031.1, forward strand.
GAAGCAAAAGTTTCCTTTCAGGTGAGACCAGAAGTCTGACTTGAGTTGAAAGTAGAGGATCAAATGGAAGCCTTTGTTATAATATTTATCATATGGATAGCCATTTCGTTACTAACTCGCCTCTTAAGCTCGGCTGGAAAGGCTGGGAGTTCTAAACCAACAGAAAAATTCTTAATTAGAGGAGGGGAGGAGAAACAATATAAGGGTGCTTTAACTGATAGGATAAGGGAGGACCTCCTCGCCTACTCTGGAATTAAGCAAGTCGGGGAGCAGGGGGAAGCGGGAAGCTCTGTTCAGATTCTCGTCGCTCCCGAGGAAGCTTCTCATTATCCTGAATTGGAAGAAGAGTTAGAAACCCCGATATTTGAAGAGAGACCTAAACCTCTTCGACAGAAGGAGAAGATCGAGAAACCCTCTCCACCGTCTATCCCTCAGAGAGCTGCGCTTCCGAAGTTCAATGTCTCTACTCTTCAGCAAGCCATAATTATGGTTGAGATATTAGGACCACCTCGAGCCAGAAGGCAACTTCGCAGACTATAATGAGGGGGAAATTCCCCCTTCAAACCCTCTTATATCAAATAAATAATCTTCTCCTATTTTCAGAAATTATTTAGAGATGGGGGATTATTTGAAAGAAGTTATTCTTTCCCTTGAAAACGAAGAGGAATCCAGAGATCTTTTTGGACAATATGATAACAATCTAAAATTGATAGAAGCCAGCTTCCCAGTCAAGATAGTAGCCCGAGGAAGGGAGATCACTATAAGTGGGGAAGCTGGTGAGGTTTATAGGACTCAAAGGTTATTCAACGAACTTCTGATAGCCATACGTTCGGGACATATCCTAAGATCTCCTGATATTAAATATGCTATTAGGATGATAAAGGATGACTCCTCTTTCTCCTTGCAGGATTTAGTGAATAGTGTGATTCAAGTAACTCCGCGAGGTAAGCAGATAAAGCCTAAGACCACTGGTCAGAAAAAATATGTCGAGGCTATCCGAAAGTTCGATATAGTATTTTCCATTGGTCCAGCGGGAACTGGAAAGACTTATCTAGCTATGGCGATGGCGATCTCTGCTCTCGCTAACAGAGAGATCAGCCGTATCATTCTAGTTCGTCCCGCAGTGGAGGCTGGGGAAAAATTGGGCTTCCTGCCTGGTGATCTTCAGCAAAAGGTCGATCCCTACCTGAGACCATTATATGACGCTATCTACGATATGATGGAGGTCGATAGATTCCAGAAGTATATGGAAAGGGGTATCATCGAGGTTGCTCCCCTAGCCTATATGAGAGGAAGAACGCTCAACGATGCCTTCGTCATCCTTGATGAGGCTCAGAATACTACCCCAGAGCAGATGAAGATGTTCTTAACTCGTCTCGGTTTCGGCTCTAAGACCGTTATAACCGGGGATATAACCCAAATAGATCTACCTAATGATAAGTACTCTGGTCTATTACAAGCTAGAGATATACTGAAGGATGTGGAGGGGATCGAGTTCATCTATCTGACGGATAAGGATGTAGTTAGACACGAATTAGTTCAGAAGATCATCAAAGCCTATGAGAATTATGAAAATTCCAGGAGGAAATCACCTCGATCTCTAAATAAAATAGGAGAGGTGGAGGGGAGGATTCCTCCCTTTACCAGAGAGAGATCCAGATAAATGTTAAATAGTTTTAAGAGTTGGTGGTCTAGGATAAGTCGTAGAAATGATCACCAAATTAAACGTAAGAGTAAAAAGTCTCCCTACTGGAGAAGAGCCGTAATAGGGATAGCTGTCTTTATCGCTCTTCTCCTTATCCTCAATATGAATTTCCATTCCAGTGGAGTAGCTATCAAACCAGGGCAGTTGAGTCCCAGAGATATTAAATCTGGAAAGACAATTGAGATCGAGGATAAAGAGGCAGGAGAGAAGTTGAGGGAGAGCGCTGCTAGAGCTGTTGAACCAGTATATAACATAGATCCCAAGATCGCCAATGAGACTATGTTTCGTATCGAAACCTTATTTAAGGTTGTCAAGGAGGCTAAACGAGATAAGAAGAGATCGGAAAAGGATTCCTCATCTCCTATAAATAAAGGAGGGGTAGAGGGGAGGACTCCTCCCCCTACGTATAGTTCTCTATCCCAGGGAGTAGAAGTTGACCCAATCAAGCTACGCATAGATTCCTTAAAGAAGATGTTTCCTCGACTGCCCGATGATACAGTTTACCTTCTCCTGAACTTCGAAGAGGAACAGTTGTCTCAATATGAACAAATGCTAGCTCAAATCATTGGGGAGATAATGAAAAGGGG
>CAZSTA010000032.1:0-25117 GCA_964609495.1 uncultured bacterium
TTACTAAAACCAATAAAATAGTTGCGACAACCAACATATCATATCTCATAAGAATAGAGTAAGTTAATACCATTCCAATCAAGAAACCAACTATAGCGAATAGAGGGCTAAAAATTTCAGATTTATTATTGCTAATCCAACCAATGCTCAAAGATAATACTTCAAGTATAAATACCAAGATTATTAATACTATTATAGATAATCCAATATCCATATCTAACTCCTACTAGGAATTTACCCTAATATTTAGTTTCACTAGCTCCAAGCACAACGGAAACCTAAGATATCTAATCTAGTGCTAGGGCTATAGCGATAACGATAGGTGATGCGAGCATAACTTCCCGCATCGAGATAAGAGCCTCCGCGCGCTACTTTATACCTTCCATCTCTTGGACTTAGCGGATTGCGATCAGGGGCGAGGCGATAATAGTTCTCATCATACCAATCCGCAACCCATTCCCAGATATTCCCTGCCATATCAGTTACTCCATAAGGGCTATCACCTTCAGGAGAGTGTCTGCCGACCGAGGTAGTATCTCCAATTCCAGCGGGAAGGGTATTACATCTATCCTTATCGAAATTATCTCCCCATGGATATCTCCGACCATCGCTACCCCGAGCTGCCTTTTCCCACTCCGCCTCGGTAGGCAGACGCTTCCCCGCCCACTCTGCATAAGCCTTGGCATCCTCCCAACTTACTCCAACTACCGGATGATCATCCTTGCCAGAGGGATAAGTTCCCTTTATCCAGCCCTCGGGATATTTATGCTTTGTATCCCTTATAAATTCTGTGTATTCTCTATTGGTCACTGGATGCTCGTCTATATAAAAATCATCGAGGTAGATCTTCTTTTTGGGTCTCTCATCTGGGCTATCATCGCTTCCCCTGATGAACTCTCCCGCGGGAATGTGGATCATATCAGGAGGAGGGATCCTCCCAGAAGTAGCAGTTGATATAGAAGGTTGAATTACTCCACCCTCTAACTCCATTCGCATTTCATCCACAGTTCGATATCTCTTCTCCGCCTTCAAACTCAGCGCTTTAGCTACTATCTGACTTAGACGAGGGGAAACATTCGGATTCATACTCCGAACAGGAGGAAAGGAGAAAGGAGTCCTTTGTCTAGGGTCCTGCCCAGTAAGGAGATGATGCATCGTTGCTCCCAACGAATAGACATCAGATCTCGGCTCTGCCATCCCTTGATATTGCTCTGGAGGAGCGTAACCAGGCGTTCCGATCATAGTCCCTTTGACTTTGGGGTCAAATACCTTAGCTATCCCGAAATCCACTAGTATCGCCTTATCAGCGGAGTTAATAACTATATTGGATGGCTTGATATCTCTATAGATGATGATCTGAGGATGACGATTATCGGGATGTTCGAAATTATGCAGATAGCTTAGGACACTACAAAGTTGCAGAGCCCAAGCGACAACTCTCTTTTCGGGCAAGCCTCTTGGATATCCAGCTACTATCTTCTCCAAATCCTTCCCCTCTACATAATCCATAACCAGATAGTATCTTCCTGCTTCGATGAAGTAATCGTGGACTATCGGAAGGTGGGGATGGCGAAGGATGGAGAGTAATCTAGTCTCCTCGCGAAATCTCTTTATCGCGTAATCCCTCTCCTGCTGATCGGTGAAGCGATCGATCATCTCCTTGATAACGAAGGCTTTGTTATCCAACCTCGCATCAAGCGCCTTATATACATTTCCCATCCCGCCAGCGGAGAGGATCGAGGTTATGATATAACGACCCTTATCGATCGCGGTATTAACTGGGAGTTGCTTACTCAGGGGGATAAGTCTAATTCCACAGTTGGAACAGAAGCGAGCCTGGGGATGATTATCGAAGGAACAATTAGGACAAAGTGGCATATTCTAGACCTCTATCTGAAACCAATCCTATACCATAACTCGAGAACAAGTAGAAGGTCATAAAGCGAGTGCGTGTAAGCGGCTATGCCGAAACCTCGATAGATGAATAGTAGGGAGAACACCAAACCAGCGTTGAATCTGAATAGGAAAGATTTAAGAGTGAATATATCGCTAAAAGCTCCTAGGTAGTGGGAGAGAGAGAAGAGAAAGGCTCCTAAAACTATAGCTAATATCCTAGAGCGAGTTTTAGTGAGTTGAGGTATCTTCGTAAAGGCGAAGGCTAGCGCGCTTACCAAGAGAAGACGATAGACCAATTCCTCGTATATCCCCGCTCCTAGGGAAAGCACCAGACTAGTTCCCAATCCTAGTCTTATAGGCTTAGCAACAAATATGGAGGTGATCATTCCTACTACTATACCAAATAGAGAGGCATAAAGCAAACTTTCGGCGAGCATAAGCATAAAATATTTAAGCTTTATTACATATCTTCTTCTTGTAATCTCATACCAGATGAAAATAGCTGAGGCTATCACTAAAGCCAGGGTGAAATAGAGAAAGCCATAGATCCCAAAGAGCGCCAGGATACGCTTTATAAGGACATCGGAGGCATTTCTGATCCCTGCGAATTCGGAACGATTGACGATCATCGCTCCTATTTCATAGATGAAGAGCAGAGGAAGAACGAATATCACGCTGTAAAGAGGGGTCCTGGAGAGGTTAAAGTAATCCTCCCATGAGGTCTTTCTCTCTCTGTTATCACTAAGAGGATCTATGATCTCGCTATCTTTACCATCCTTCGGTAGAGCATACCCACATTTACCACAATATTTAGCAGAAGAGTGATTCAAAAAATCGCAATTGGGACATATATTATACATCTAAATCCTGACCACACTTTCTACAAAATTTTGCATTACCCCTATTCTCCTCACCACACTTAGGACATATCTTAGGTGAGGAAATAGTTCCCTCCTCAAATTTCTCAACTTCAGCTATTAAGTTGGCAATCTCCTCATCAGGTGGCTCTTGGGAATCAGACTCGACATATTGGATGATAACCTCCTCAGTGGCTATCTCATCTCTCCTTCTGGTCTCTTTAGCAGAGGGGGAGAGATTACCCCTTAGCTCAAGTTGAGCGATCCTATATCTTCCTGCCCCTCGAGGAGGAAGATTTAGTTCGAGAAGATATATCTGAGTCGGATATTCCCTCAACTCGTCAAGGTTTATAGTGAAGACCTTATCAGTGATGCCTATCCCTTCAAGCCTCTTTAATTCGGGGAGAAACTTATAGGCGCTATTGAGCTTCACCTCTCCGGATAATATTATGAGCAATCTCGGATTAGATACTAGAATTGGTCTCCAACTCCCGACTAATTCCTCGGCGAAGTTTTCTGGGATCATAGCTGGATAGCCTGCTTTCCGTCCTTCTCCCTTCGTTATCTCAGCTATATCCGAGAGTAATTCTTCATCGAAGTCCGCTCCGAGGCCTAGGATAGTTGTGTTTATACTCTCTTTGAGAAGCAGTTGAGCGAGATCGCGACACTTATCTGCATCAGTGGTTTTACTATCGGAGAAGATCATAAGCCGTTTGATATCATCATCTGAGTTCCTAAGAAGTTCCAAACGTCCTAGATTCATCCCCTCATATAAATTGGAGGTATATTCCTTGGCGCGTTTAGTGACGAAAGCCATTATCTTCGGCCCAACACCACTATCCTTTATATTCATCCCCAAGGCTTTCATCCCTAGCTCCCTTATATTCGCCGAAGTGATCTCAGTGCTGGGAATACATAGCAGGGCTTTCTCAGAATCATAAGTTACTAGGGAGAAGCGATCCTCCTCCTGAAGATTACCTATTATAGGCAATATAACCCTCTGAATTAGGTTCGCTTTATCGTATATCCCTCCACTTTCTCTGCGATAAAATGACTTAGCCAGATCAAACACCAAACAGAGGTTAAGTGGTCTTCGTTCAAAAGTGATCTTTTCTCCTGCTCTCACCTCCACTTTAAGATGATCGACTTGTTCCTTATTTCCCGCTAATATCCGCTCTCGTTCGAGTGTGCACTCTAAGGTCAACTCCTCGGACATTTTATCTCTCCTTTATCCTCAATCAGAAACGATAGTTTTGGTTATCAACTCTACTACCCCTCTATTTACCCTTTCTGAAGGGGATGAAACATAATTAACGATTATATCCTCCGAGAGAACTTTCTCCTCCTCGGAATCAGGAGGCACATAGCTCAGTTGAACTTGGGCTATCCTATATCTCCCCTCTGGTCGAGGAGGCATCACAAATTTCAAAAGATAAGTTTGCTGAGGATTACTCTCCAATCCTTTTAAGTAGATATTACGCTCATCTTCTCCGCTCTCCACCTCTAACTTAGTTTTATCTGGGGTGAAGCTGTATCCCTCCTCTAATATAACCCCTTTAGTCGGTATAATTTTCAATTTTGGCTCGCTAAATAGCATTTTGGTAGCAGAGCTTCGCCAGTTCCTTATTCGCTCGGCTATAGCCTCGGGCAGACCGGCTGGGTTTCCAGCCTCTAAAGCCTCCCCCCTTAATCTCTCCCCAATATTTGCTAACTGCTTGCTATTAAAGGAACGACCAACACCGATGATAGCCGACTCGATTCCGGCGGAGACGATCTGCTGAGCTACCTCATAACATTCTTGAATATCATCGATCTTATAATCACAGAAGATAAATAGTTGGGATTTAATCTCTTCAGATAAAGCCTTGATGATCTCCAACAAGCCCTTCCTCATTCCCCCTGCTAGGTTTACTCCTCTTCCCAAAAGAGGGAAGTTGAAGAAGAAGCCACCCTGATGAAGTTCAAACCTAAGCGATTGTTTCTCCAGCGCTTTCATATTGCGAGAAGTTACCATCGTGCTTGGTAGGATGATCTCCGCTAATTCGTCATCGCCATAGGTTATTATCGATATGTAATCTCCTTCTCTCAATTCGGCGAATAGGCTCTGAATCAGAGAGGTTAAAACCTCCGATTTTCTAACTCGATACATCCTCGAGATAGAATACCCACTCCCCATAATATCCAATATTAAGCAGATATTTATAGGTTTCCATCTAAACCCACCCCCCAAATCTGCCTTGAGATCGAGGCGAAGATATACTACTGCCTCCTCATTTTTGAGAACTTGATCCTTATTCAAAGAGTGGGTTAGGGAGATTAGCTCTTTAGCCATTATCGCCTCCTGTTCAATTCTCTTTTATTCATCATATATATCTCAGTGGCACTTCCTCGTTATCCATTACTTTTTAGGATAAAGTCAGTGGATATAAATTGCTCTCCTTCCATCTCTTCCTCATCCTCAGATGAGTTATTATCCTCCTCCAATTGGGGAGAAACCTCTTCCTTAATAGAGATATTATCGAGGGGAGCTATAGCTGAATTGATCGGTCGCTGATAGAAAAACCACCATCCGGCAGTTGCGAGTAAAACTAGAGGAAGCACAACCGCTATCGCCTTCAGGACTCGCCTTCCCGCGGGCGAGGAAAATTGGAGAGGAGGAACGATCCTCCACCTAACAGTGCTTTTCCCTCCTGCCCAATTTTGAGCAAGTTTATAGCTCAAATTTCCCAGACCTCCGATAGCTGATCCTATAACCATCCACTCGACTATTCGTTGAGATCCTTTGTAAAGAGGGGGAAGTATAAAGGGCAAACTTAAACCGAATCTTTCGACTTGCCATCCGAGTATGAAGTATAAAGCTCCCAAAGTCCTCCCTACCAATCCCCCCAGTAGGAAACCGATGATCGAGGCTAGAACTGATATGCCCAGAAAAGCCTTATCAGTCTTGCCTAATGATAATCTGCCCCTACGAGTTAAGGAAATCCCATAAGCGATAGCAGCTCCCAGTATTCCACCTATAATGAACCAAGAGGTGGTTAATTTTGGAATATTAAATATAAATGTATTATACAATACAGAGCCTTCGATCGCCTTGGGGGTAGCTATCACCTTCTGAAATACGAGGGAGGTCAATATGAATCCCAAGGCTAGGCTAAGGCTAATGAGACCCAAACTGATGAGCGGGAGGGGTGCTTTTAATTGAGTTATATTATTAAATAGCTTCCTCCATATCCGATGAGATGGCAACTTGAGATCACATTCGGCGTTGCTGGTCCAACAGAGAAGGGCGCTTAGCGAGGCGAAAGCCCCTATTATCGCTCCGATCATTATACCTAGGATAGCTCCTCCTAGACAGAAACCGATGATCTGACCTAAAGGGAGGGTGAGCTTGCTGAAGCCAGGAAGATGATATATCAACTCTCCGAGGTTGCTAAATCCTCCTATCGTCCCTAAGATCGCTCCTCCGAGCATCCATACACTTCCCCCAAGCACTGCGGATAGGAGGGCGCACCCGATCAACCAGCCCAACAGCTTAACCCAATCCTTCAAGTATGCCCCATCTGTTCTCCTGCTGATCGCAAATCCGATCAACCAACCCGTAGCGGTTGAGGATATAATGATAAGTAAACTTATTGCGATATTGCTGAGTATAAGATAGGAGGGCAATCCCGCGCCTATCCCCACTATTAAACCGACGCTACTGGTGGAAATCCTTCCCGCCAGATTTTTCCCCCTATTAGTGAACAAGGAGAGGAGGGAGGAAGTAATTTTAGATAGGATACCGTATCCATTGGCATTAAAGATCAGAGAACGAAGCGCCAGAAAGGTGAGGACGAAGTTGAGTAGTAAGATCCCTATCATCCATTCGGGCTTTTCCCCTTGATTTATGATCGCCCAACTGAATGAGCCGAGTAAAGCCCCCAGCGAAAGTCCCTTCATCGCCAGCCAATTGAAGCTATTACTTGAAGAGCGATCTACATACCAACCGATGGCGGCTCCTCCTATCACGCCGGTAAGGATGAAAGCCCTCGCATCTATCGAGGATAATATAACTATGAAGCTGACTAGAAGAGGAGCTATAGCGGAGATAATTTCCCTATTTAATATCGCACTCACTACAGCTATTATAAGTAAAGCTCCCCCTGCTCCCATAATTCCACCTAGCGAGGGAGGATGAAGAGTTCTGCCTAAGTTATAACCCCCTATTGTAAGAGCGAGGATAATCCCAGTTATAACAATTCCTCTCCAAAGACCATGTCTGGATATGGATAGCCCTGTGGAGATGATCAATCCGATAAACAAAGCGAGAAGTATCTTTAAGAGATTGACGCCCTCAAACAGCTTTTCTATCTCTAAGGGGGATAGCTCTCTAGGTAAGAGTTCAGCGAAGATACTCAGTCCCCCGAAGATGGCTAAGCCGAGAATAGCGCCGATTAGCGCTTGGTATCCTCGTTTAACAACGATCGGGTTGATCTTGAGGGATACGGAAGCGGTCTTAGTCGTTCCATTCGCTGAGATTCTCAATGCTCGTTGGTAACTATTTCCCGCCTTTAGACTATCCGTTCTCGCTCTGATCTTGATCCTATTTCTATTGCCCCTGAAGGAGCGAGGAGTTGCCCTCAACCAATTCGCAAAGGTTATCACCTCACCGGTAAGATATCCTCTTCCCTCGTTGAATATCTCGATCTCCCGCTCCGCCTCATCTCCCAGATCCACCGACCCTAGATTGAGAGAGAGGGTATCGACCCTCAAGCGGGGATGTTGAACTAATCCAGTTGCTTGGAGGAGTTCCTCCAAGCCAGCATCTCTATCGGACTGATGAGAGACGATCTTACTCGCCTTATTTGCTAGCCTATCCTCGTTTATCCCTCTCAACCACCTTTCGAGATCTCCTGAATATAGCTTTCCCTTCGCCTCCTCCCAGTTCCTATCGGCTATCTTCACTAGCTCATCCAGGGAAAAGGCCTTATTCCCTGAGGCGGTGAACTCGAGGGGACGCAAAAGAGATCCGCAGTTCCCACAATACTTCGCAGTCAGCCGATTAGCTTCGTTACAGACTGGGCAGTTGAGCGATATCTTGGTTAAAACCCTTTTCAACTCCATCCTCATCTTCCGAGCGGTCTTGATCCTATCCTCCTGCTTGTATTCCAGAGCCTTCATTACCACCCGCTCGATATCGGGATGTAGGTTTGGATTTAACTTACGGAGAGGAGGGAAGTTGAAGGGAATCTTAGGCTCCTGCCTTGTCAGGAGATAATGAAGTGTTGCTCCGAGAGAATAGACATCGGAGGCGGGAACAGCTTTGCCATGATACTGCTCTGGGGCGCTATATCCTTCGGTTCCGATCTTAGTGCCAGTTCTCTGATAGCTCAGAAAACGAGCGATACCAAAATCTATAAGCACCACTTGATTGGATTTAAGCCTCATGATATTATGAGGCTTGATATCTCGATATATTATGTTGTTAGCGTGAAGATAGGAGAGGATATCGCATAGTTCTATCCCCCACTGGATGATCGTGAGTTCATCCAGCCCTCGAGAGTTCCTATCCAATAAGGATTTGAGATCCTCCCCCTCTAGGAAATCCATAATCGTGTAGTAGCTATTATTGTGAGTGAAATGTTCGTAGAACTTGGGGATATGGGGATGATCCAGCCTCTCTAGGATACCAGCCTCTCGCTTAAACCAATCTATCGCCTCTTGCGCATCGGGCCCGAAGGAGGCGGGATCAAGCTCCTTAATAGCAATGATATTCCCATTCCTCAAATCCTCGGCTTTATAGACAGCTCCCATACCTCCTCGACCGATCTGGGCGATGATCCTATATTCGCTTATATTTCCCTTTAATATCTGACTAACTTTTAACATTGAATTTCAACTACTTTATTATAACCACCGGAGTCCCAATGGGAACTATATCTACCAGCTCTTCTATATCCTTATTGTGCATTCTAATACAACCGTGAGAGATCGCCTTCCCGATGGAGGAGGGATCGTTAGTTCCGTGTATTCCGTAGTGAGGCTCGCTTATCCCTATCCAACGCGTTCCCAATTGATTATTCTTGTTCTTCTTATAAGGTGATATCGCTTTCCCCTCCCAATACCAAACAGGATCGGTTACCTTATTTATTATCTCGAATCTCCCCACCGGCGTCTCGCTCTCAACTGCCCCGATAGCAACTGGATATATCTTCAATATCTCCTGTCCTTTATATAGAATCAAGCTGAAGGTGGATTTGGCGATGACGATTCCATAGCCATTCCCTATCGCCGGGGAAGGGATCGCTTTTAGTGGCTCGGGAATAATGCTCTCCTCAGATAATCCGTCCGATATGGAGAAGATATTGATCGCTAGGATGGATATGATCGCTAATAGTAGATTTATACTCGACTTTCTATACACTCTTGTACCTTCCAAATGGAGAGCAGATTAGGCTTTGAACTCACCTTAATCACCCTCCCCCCTAACCTCCTCCCATCAAGGGAGGGGGGAATAAAGGGCTTTAGTTCAATCTCGACGTTCCCTCTCCCCTCGTGGGAGAGGGATAGGGTGAGGGGGAGAATCATATCTTGAACTAATAATCGAAAAACTAAGAATAGGGAATTATTTCTTTGAAACTACTTAAACACGTATAGTCCCATCAGAATTCCAAATACTCCATAGGATATGAGATATCTCAATGCTGTAAGGTTGCTGTTGGAGATAATCGGGAAGAATAAACCGCCGATCGCCCCGCTTAAAGCTCCTAATAGCAAACTGGGTAAGAGTCTCTCTTTAGCAGTCGAATCCTCTCCTAATTCCAAGCCCAATCCCACATAAGCACCGATTATAGAATAGACGATAGCGTAGATGATAAGAGAGTTCACCAACTCGTTATTGACTATGGTTATATTAAGCAATACCCTTTCCAAGAGCAGGCCACTTATGATTCCTCCTAAAGCTCCACATAGGGCGGCATAAATAGGGCTCAGAAGCGAAACGAGGAAGGATTTGTGGATTACCCCTCGACCCAGATTGAGAAGCAAGCTTATCAACAAACCGATGAGACCGAGTCCGAGGAAGCCTATCGAATTCTCACTTCCTAAGGCTAACGAAGGATCGCCGAGATATCTACTCGCCGTTTGGCTCACATTTGGATCGCTCACCAAGGCCTTTGCCAAGAAATATCCTATTGATCCACCTAGAACGCCTATAATCCCTCCTCGAGTGGCTTTCAGCTTCAGATCTCCTTTGGAGAGGGAGAACACGGGAGGGGTGGAAGAGAGGGCAGGATTTGCGGAAACTAGGGGAGTTTGTTTAGCTGGAAGGGAAGCTACTACCTCCACTTGTCCATTTCCCCCATTAGAGCGAATATCTATATTCCCTTGATATTTCTGACCATCGGCGAAGTTGGTGGCATCGAGGCGCACCTTTACCGTTACCTTATCTCCAGTAAAGGCATCACGACTAGTTTTAATCCAAGAGGAGCTAGCATGGATCGTTCCACTCAGTTCACCGCTTCCCCCATTAGCGATGGTTAATTTACTGGTGTAAACCTTCTTCCTCCTAAGTTCTCCGAAATCTATCCTATTTGTGCTAAGGATCATAACCGGCATATAACGGAGAGTTCCGGAGAAAGGTCTTCCACAGTTGGGACAAAATTTGCCACCTAAACGGACCAATCCTCCACAGTTGGGACATATCCCCCCGGCAATAGCCTCCAAGAGGGCATTCTTCATCTCCGCGGCGGATTGATAGCGATCGTCTGGATCGTGTTGAGTGGCCTTTAATATAAATTGATCCAGTCCTTTAGATAAATTGGGATTCAGGGAGGAAGGGGGAGCGAATTGGAAGGGATTTTGAGCTGGATCATTACCGGTTAATAGTTGATGCAGGGTAGCTCCTAGCGCGTAGATGTCAGAACGAGCATCGGTCTGCCCCTTTCCATACTGCTCTGGAGGAGAGTAACCAGGGGTTCCTATCACTACAGTGTCTTGCGCTTTCTTCTTCTTGAAAAAACGAGCGATGCCGAAATCGATGAGCTTCACCTCGTTGCGGGGATTTATCATCACATTATCGGGCTTCATATCACGAAAGATAACTGGTTTCACATCTTTAGCTGAGGATGGTTTATAGGTATGGAGATAATCGAGGACATCACACAACTGTCGAGCCCACTCCAGCACTTGCATCTCGGGAAGGGGACCGTTAACCTTTTTCAATTTAGAGGCAAGCGTCTCGCCCTCTATGAACTCCATAACGAGATAGTGCTTTCCCCCTTCCGAGAAGTAATCGGCAACCTCCGGAAGGTTGGGGTGGTCTAAGCGAGCCAAGAGCGAGGCCTCTAATTGGAAATGCTCGATCGCTTGGGCTCGCTCGGCAGGATCGGTGAAGAAATCTAACATCTCCTTGATTGCCCAGAACTTGCCCTGCAATCGCTCATCCTCAGCCAAGTACACCGCGCCCATTCCACCCTTGCCCAGAGTCTTCAGAATCCTATAGCGATTTTGAAGCATTTCTCCAGCATTAAGCGTGATTCAACACCTCACAAAAGGTAACTTTTTAACCTTGAGTTTTATTGGAAGCAAAAAGTTCACTTTTCTTATGATTTTATCGTGAACTTTAACCTTGTTTTACCCATCACGATCGAATCGCCATCTTTCAGTTCACAGGGGGTAGAGGGAGCTATCTTCTGGCGATTCACAAAGGTGGGATTGCTCGCGCTCAAGTGTTCCAAGAGGAATTTGTCATCCTTGCGGATGAGCTTAGCATGTTTTCGGGATACATATTGCTCAGGATCGGCTTCATCAAGATCGATATCTGGTATATCACCGGTCTCCGGATCGAAGCGCCCGATGATCGCCTCATCCTGATCGACCGTGTATTCTTTACCATTAGCCGCGGGAGTGGTCACGGTGAGAACTGCCCCTGGAGGAGCTACGGCAGCCACTTCCTCAGCTTCTTCTTCCTCCGCGACTTCCGCAGGCTCGGTTTCAGGAGCTATCTGAGTAGTAGGTAGAGGTCTCCCACAGTTTATACAAAATCTATCGCCAGGCTGATTCACCGTCTTGCAATCAGGACATACAACTCCTCCCGCAACCTCCGCGGCAGTGGGGGTGGCAACTTCTACCTCCTCCTCTTCGACCTTGGGTTGCTCCACCACTTGAGGTTGCTTAGCCGCGGTCTCTGCCTCCGCCAAGCTCATACCACAATTAGTGCAGAAGTTATCCCCTGGCTGATTCGACGCCCCACAGCTAGGACATATTATCTCCGTAGGTTCAGCCGCGGTAGGAGGAGGAGTTGGCTGCGAGGTTGCAGGAGCAGGGGGAGTCTCAGGAGCTATATCCGACAGAGGCTCCCCACAATTATCACAAAAGGCAGCTCCAGCTATATTTTCAGTTCCACAATTCGGACATTTCATTATAATCTAATACCTCCTTTATATATGAAAGTAGAGAATAGAAATTGGGAATCAGAAGAGATCTTCTGGTAAAGCATTAGGATCTAATTTTCGAGTTGCTCCCTTGAGACGCTTGGTAACGCCCTTGGAGATACCTCCTTGTTTCTCGATATCCTTGATCGCTTCCTCGGTCAACTTTCTGGTGCCAGGATCGGTGAGCCTCTGAGTTTGGGCTCTCAAGAGGTTAGCGGCTTTCTCTTGCTCTCCTTGTTCCGCCATCTTGATAGCTCTATTGATGACCCGGTGGGAGTTGACTCGATCGATTACCGACATCACCTCTTGGTTGAAGACATTAGCCACCCTGGGATCAGTAGTATAACTTAGAAGAAGATCTTCCTTGATACTCTTGTTATATTCCCCTCTAGCTGGTATATCATATAACACCTCTAATTGAGCGATACGATAGGTTCCTGCTTGACGAGGAGGTAGGATCAACTCTAAAAGGACCGATTGGACTTGGCCTTCCTCCAGATCGTTTAGACTAACATTGATCTCCCTTCCCCTAAGCACTTGACTCAAATCGAGAGAGATAATATCTGGTCTGGCTCGATCTACCCGCCTCACATTTATCCCGACGCTCATCTTCAATCTAACGCGGGGATTCTGGATGACGATAGCCTGCAGGCCTCCTAGCTCCTCATTAAAATAGTTTGGTATCTGAGAAGGATTTCGGATAATATAGCACTTTCCTCTGGTGCTATCAGCGATATCCATCGCCAAATCCTCGTTGAAGTCATCCCCGACTCCGAAGACGCTGTAGGTGATGCCATTATCAGCCTGTCGCTTAACAAAAGGTTCAATTTTCCCCTCGTTGACATTCTCCAGACCATCGGTGAAGAGGATCACTCGATTGACTTTCTCGGAAGAAAGCACATTTTTTACCTCTTGAGTCCCCAATCTTGCCCCATCGAACATATTAGTCGAACTTCCGATATCGAGGGAATCGAGGTTATTTATCCTCCTCTTCATAGTGGATTTATCCCTCGCTTTCTGACTTGGGATCACGACTTTAGCTCTCTCGGCAAAGGCTACGATGGATACCTCATCATTCTCGGAGATATTATCTATGATGTATTTAGAGGCTTCCTTAACATATTCTATCTTCTTCTCATCATACATCGAACCACTTCTATCCAGAACTAAGCTGATATTCAAAGGAGTAGGTCCCAGACGCACATCTTCCGCGGGCTTCACATCAACTAGAAGATAGACGAGCATATTCTCGCTGGTGACGTTGACTGCATTTCGGTTAAAAAGATAACCCATCTCTACTTCGTTCGCCACTTATTATCACCTTCCTTATCTATTCGAAAATTACTTATTATATTATACGTTATAATCTAAATTATGGCGTCAAAATTTCTACCTCAGCTATATGGTGATTATCTTCTGGGATAGGTTTTCCTCCCTCAATTAAAGTCTCTAAGTAAAGAGTTATAGCAGATTTGATATTAGCCAAGGCAGAATCATAAGTATCTCCCTCGGATATACAGCCGGGAAGAGAAGGGACATAGACTGTATAACCTCCTTCTTCGGCTGGTTCGAATATTACCTTGTAGAAAATCTTTCTAGCCATTTTATAACCTCTTTGATAAACGTTTTGATAGGATATTAGTATCAACTAGGATCATTTCTGATCTTCCTTATCGTTTCCATTTGTCTCTCAAGCTCCTCTTTAGATAACTCTGCGACAATAACTTTAATTCCTCTAGTTCCTAGGACATTTTTAAAGGTTATGGGATCTATCCCTGCTATCTCCGCTGCTCTCGCCAGAGTAACTTCCTCATCCTTATAAAGCTGGATAGCTGCCTCCAACCTGAGATCGGGCTTGAGGGCAAAGAATAGATTAAGAGCTTCGCTTATCACCTCCCTCTTACTCCTGTATAGACCTGCCCTGACTATAGCCCTTACCTCCTGCTCCAGTTGAGAAACTTCCTTACCTTCCTTCAACTTAATCGCCATAGATCATCACCCCTCATACTACCTCTGTGTTAAATCCCTTCCGCACTGCCTACAGAACTTAGCTCCCACTTTGTTCGGAGTCCCACAGCTTGGACAGATCACCTGTTTGACATCCTCAGTAGGAGATGGTCTCCTCTCCTCTTCTTCGATTAAAACAGGTTTCTCCTCCCTAACGGCGCTCGTTTCAATTTGACTTTGAGCGATAGGAACTTCTCCCTTGACAAATTTCTCTCTGAAGATGAACTCCAAGCCACCGAATCTGAGCTTATCTCCATTCACTAGCTGATGTCTATTAATGAGTCGCTGTCCATTTACAAAAGTTCCCTTATCACTTCCAGCATCTTGAAGCCAATACTTCTTACTCTCGATAGCGATGATCGCATGTTTAGGAGAGACCTCGGGATCTCCAAAGAGACCAATATCGCTCAACTCGTCCTTGCCGATAGTGGTTGGATTCTTCGATATTATATACTCCCTCCCCTCGTATCTGCTCGTGAGTCCATAAAGCCAAGCTTGAGCTAGCATCCTCTCTATAATAACTATAAATGCTCCGATAAACGCTCCTAGTAGCACCGTAGCGATCAACCTGCTCAATACCCCAGTAGGAAATATCCAGCCTATGATCTCGAAGAAGCCTCCCCCTAGATAGCCCCCGATCAGTCCGCCTAAAGCACCTCTCCACTCTCGAACAGGATCTTTAGTAACTGCTCCCTGAGAGAAGCCTATGAATGCTCCAACTATGGCCCAGCCAGCGGCCCTTCCGACCAGAGCGTATCCTCCAGCTCGTAGAACCTCGAAAGCCCACTCTCCGAGAATGCTCCCTATCGCCCCTCCGATCGCGCCGAGTATCGCACCAGATTTCATCCTCTTGAGGGTCTGTCCCGGCCTTCTATCAATTAATCCTAAGCAAGCACCGATAGTCGCACTGATGACTATGAAGTAGAGGGCGGTCATTACATATCTCATAAAAGCGATCTCGAAGTGAGGCCAGGCTAAAAGTTCCCCTGGCGCCCAGCCAATAGCACCTCCTAACGCTCCTGCTAAGGCGCTATAGATGATCCTCCTTTTGGATCTCATTTTTATTCACGCTCCTTTGTCGGCTGATCGATCCCTCCACCAGAGGGGGAGAATTATAATCGCAGGTATTAGGAGGAATACGATGAGCGATTTAAGGTTGAAGCCACTCTCAGTTTCAGTGTGAATCAGGGAACCTCTGAGATAGACGGGGAGATTGCCTATACATAGCTCTAATGTTAAAGCTCCAAGTGCTGTGGTATAGATTCTGCCGAAGCGATCTTCCTCCTGAGCTTCCTCCCAACTGCCGTCTCTGCTCTGATGAGATAACAGCATACTAGCTATGTGATCTCTCCATCTCCTCCAGTTGCCTTCATCCCCATCGAGAAGAATCGCCCTAGTAGCGTAATACCAATAGTAGAAGGGATATCCAAATCCATACTGCTCTCGATTCCAGGTCGGCATATTTCGGAAGATATACTTTATTCCCGTTTTGACATAGGGGTCATCGGGGTATCCACAGAGTTGAAGGGATAAAACGCCCATTCCAGTTCGAGCACAACCATGAGAACTACCGCGGGGAGTATAGGTGAAACCACCACTTGATGGGTGATAGCACCTCCGAGTAAATTCCGCCGCAGCCTCAAAAGTCCGCGTGGGAATGTCAACTCCGATCTCCTTCGCGGCTCGCAGGGCGATCACCTGCCATCCCGTTACCGAGTTGTCTCCATCGAGGCTTTCAGGGCTGTATCTCCACCCTCCGTGATAGAGAGAGTTTTTGTCTATAGGACCTCTTAACGAGGAGGGTTTATACTCTGTATTCTGGCTTTTAACGATCAGAGAAATAGCATCCTCTATAATAGACAATAGCTTCTTATCCTCTGTTTTAGCGTAAATTTCAACTAGTCCTATGGTGGCTATCCCATGGGAATACATAAGGTGGCCGGCTCCTTCTCGAGGCTCTATAACATCATTATGTATCAAACCAGCCCTTTTATCCGATTTAGTGGCTTTGCTGGGGTGGTAACAAGCTCTGAGGAAATTCAAGGCTGAGGAGATATTATCCTTATATCGCGCTAGATCATTGGAGTCAGCGAAGCCCATCAGGGCCATTCCCGCTATTGCAACGGATTTATTGGCCGATCCAGCATTCCATGAACCGTCGCTATTTTGCTCTCTAGCTAGATAATCGAGAGCTTTCTCTAAGGCAATTCCGATCTCTCTATCGGTAGGAGCAGAATGGATCGTTTGGCACATAACAAGTAAGAGAGCCAGGGTTACCAGAAACACCCTAGAGCACATTCAACTTCACCTCCCAGGGATCATAAACCTGGTGACCACCTTGCCTATTCTCACCTCATCTCTATTGTTCAGCATCTGAGGCACATTCGGCTCCAGAGCATGACCATTAACAAAGGTCTTATTAGAACTCCCTAGATCCTTTATGAAGTAGCGAGGTCCCTTCTGGATGTCGATCTGAGCGTGCTTTCGAGATACCGTCCTCTCAGGATCATCCTCGGTAAGATCTATCGCTGGATATATACCATCTTGGGGACTCCTCCTACCGACCAGGTTGATGGTCGAGTTCGTTAACTCGTAACTCCTCCCACTGCTTATTACCAATAATTTTGGTCTTTCTCCAGGGGGCTTTGGAACTTCTATATCTACCTTAGTATCCTCAAGAGAAGAATGTGAGATATCTCGCAACTTAGTTCCACAACCACCACAGTAGATAGCATCCTCCCGATTAATCCGACCACATTTAGGGCATTTCATCCCTCATTCACTCCTCTATCTCCGAATCTCAGTAGAACTATTGTTACATTATCCTCTCCCCCTTCTCGATTAGCCGCAGCTATTAGCTTCTCACAAGCCCCTTGGGGATCGAGCGAAGTTAGGATTATCTCCTTGATCTCCTCGTCTCTAATCATACTATTCAATCCATCTGAACAGAGAAGAATCTGATCTCCTGCTTCCAACTTAACTTTGTTCAGATCCGGCTCTACATCAGACTTACCACTGATCGCTTTATAAATCTCACCTCTTCTAGTATGAGATCGAGCCTCTTCCTCCGTCACTTGGCCAATCGAGATCAGTCTAGCCATTAAGGAGTGATCCACAGTAAGTCTCTCTATACCATCTTCTTTAATAAGATAAGCTCTGCTATCTCCAACATGGGCTATATATATAGTATCGCCTAATAATAGGGCAAGGACTATGGTAGAGCCCATCCCTTTAGTCTCAGGGTGATCGCTGACGTAAGAGGAGATGGCTTGATCAGCCCTATGTATCGCTTCGCTGATTTTATCCTTTATGATCTCATCTGAAAGCAATTTACCCTCAGAGAAGAATATATTCGACCGTAAATATTCGCTTACAACCCTTATAACTAGTGAACTGGCTACTTCACCAGCACTTTCCCCGCCCATTCCATCCGCTACTAGGTATAGACCTTGTAGGTAAATAGCTGATTGTTCCACTGAAGAGAGCTCTAGGGTGAGCAAGGAATCTTCATTTATCTTCCGCCTCTTCCCCACATCCGAACTACGTCCTATATTTAAGGTGAACGGGAAGCTCATCCTTAGTTTGGCTAATAAAGGAAGTAAAGCCTCCTTGAATTCTCCTGCTGTTTGATACCTCCTCGTCATATCTTGAGCCATAGCCTTCGCTATTATCCCTTGAATTTCTGGAGAGATACCAGATATAGTTGAGAAGATGGGTGATATCCCCTGAAGGCTGGGATCATCGTTTGAAAGGAGATAATACATAGTCGCTCCCAGAGAAAATGTATCGGATCGATGATCAACTGGAGAGGGGTTGAGACCACAAAGCTCCGGAGGGGAATATCCCTCCGTGAAGGCGCCTTTGACTCCCATTGTCTCCGAAAGATGACGAGCCCTAGTAAATCCGGCTAATTTTATTTCCCCCTCCTCACTGATCAATATATTCTGCTCTCTTATATCAAGATGCACTATCGCTTTCTGATAGAGATACTCCAAGGCTTTGCAAATCCGAAAGGATAAGTCTATTACTTGCTTGGAGGTAGGTTTATCAAACTGAGAAGTAAAGGCGACTCCAAACTCGGTTACCAGGTATAACTCATCATCCTCTTCGAAATGATCTATAACTCTGATGATATTGGGGTGTTCAAGAGTTTGTAACATCTCGAACTCGTGAAAGGACGGATGTTTTTTCCCCTCGAATCCCTCCTTCAAATCGATATATCTCCTTATCAAATAGAAATTATCCGCCTGCTTTAGCTCTTGGGCTTTATAAAGCTCAAAACTAGGAGAGGGAGAGGTTATCTGCTCGATTATCTTATATCGCTTTTTAAGGATATCTTTGATCTTTTTAGGTTGTTGAATCTCCTCCTCTCCAAGAGGTGGTTCAGTTAAAGGAGGTAACTTCCTAGTTCTATAATCCGCAGTCTCGGAGTTCTGCTTTATCATATCCTCAGTGATAACTGGGAATTTATCGGTATCTTCATTACCGGAGGTGGATATCTCCTCTCTCTCCTTATCGGAATCCACCGAGGAGATAACGACCTTGGTTAAATCAAAACCACATTCGTCGCAGTATTTATTATCCTCGGGATTCTCGAAATTACAAACAGGACATATTTTCATCAAAGATGGACCTCCTCCCTACGTCCAAAACTTACGATCTAAGCTTCGATATTGTATCGCCTCGGCTATATAGCTGGCTTCGATATCCTCCGTTCCTTGGAGATCGGCGATCGTTCGAGACACCTTCAAAATTCGATCATAGGCTCTGGCACTCAAGCCCAATCTCTTAATAGCTGTCTCCAATAGAGTCCGAGCCGACTCACCGATCTTGCAATATTTCCTGATATGTTTAGATTCCATCTGAGCATTACAATATATATTCTCCCTGACGAATCTCTCCAACTGAATAGCTCGCGCTTTATTAACCCTCTTCCTAATGCTTAACGAACTTTCTCCTAGGGAGAAGCGAGTTATCTCCTTATTTCCAAGACGAGGGACTTCTACATGAATATCTATACGATCCAATAAGGGACCCGATATCCTGCTTAAATAACGCTGAATCTGATAGGGAGAACAAGTGCATTCCTTAACAGCATCTCCATAATATCCACACGGACAGGGGTTCATCGCGGCTACGAGCATGAATCGAGCTGGATAGGTGAGGGTTGTGGCAGCCCGAGAGATAGTAACTTCCCCATCCTCCAGGGGTTGACGCATAACCTCCAAGACGTTGCGGCTGAATTCGGGGAGTTCGTCTAGGAATAAGACTCCATTATGGGATAGACTCACCTCACCTGGTCTCGGTATTCTCCCCCCGCCGATCAATCCTGCATCGGAGATGGTATGATGAGGAGAGCGAAACGGTCTAGTGGTAAGCAGGGCAGTCTTGGGGGGCAATAAGCCAACAACGCTATGGAGTTTGGTGGTCTCAAGCGCCTCCTCTCTGATCATATTGGGAAGGATCGTGGGAAGCCGGCGCGCTAACATCGTTTTCCCCGAACCAGGAGGACCAACCATAATGATATTATGACCTCCTGCCGCGGCTACCTCCATAGCTCTCTTAACATGCCCTTGCCCTTTCACCTCAGAGAAATCAACGCCATAATCTGGCTCTTTTCCGAAGATCTCATCCTCATCCAAAACATAAGGTTCGATATCTATTTCCCCATCTAAAAAACTGGCTGCCTGTTCTAAAGATTCTATAGGATATACGCCGATATCCCCCACAATAGCAGCCTCATAGATATTATCGACTGGAAGCAACATCCCCTTCATTCCGGCCTCTTTAGCGGCGAGAGCCATAGGGAGAACACCGCTTACCGGGCGAATGCCTCCATCTAGGGATAATTCTCCCAAAACTATATGATCATTAAATTTACCATTATTGATCTGCCTCGTAGCTGACATCAATCCCAAGGCAATCGGAAGATCAAAGGAGGGGCCTTCCTTTCTCACATCTGCGGGAGCTAGATTGATGGTCATCCTCTGGGTAGGATAGGCATATCCGCTATTTTTGATCGCTGATCGGACCCGCTCTTTAGACTCTTGCACCGCCGCATCAGGTAATCCCACAATGGTTAGCGCCGGCATCCCTTTGGAGATATCGACCTCTACTTCCACCAGATAAGCGTCAATTCCTTTCAAAGCACTTGAATATACCTTCGATAACATGCTTAGAAGATACCTCCTTCCTCCACGCAGAAAGCATTTTCAAGCAACTGAACTTTATTTTTTATCCCCTCTTTCGCTTTGATAAAAAATACAGCGGCTACATCGAAACGACAATTTTTATCTTTCAATTCCTTTTCGCTCAGATAATATAAGGCTGTTTGTATTATATGTTGCTTCTTGCCCTCAGTTATCGCCTCCCAAGGGGAACCAAATCTATTCGAAGTTCGACTTTTCACCTCTACAAAAACGGTATCTTCTCCATCCTGAGCTATAATATCTATCTCTCCATAAGGGGAGTGATAGTTCCTTTCCAATATCTCGTATCCTTTATCTCGCAATATCTCTTCTACTTTCTCCTCAGCAATTCTCCCTAGCATCTGATTTTTCTTGGTCAAGAGATATATCTCCTCTCTACAATATCTGTAATTCATTATACCATTTTTGAGGAAATTTGTAAAGTATGAATAGTGGATACTAAACCAAGTAAAATCCCCTGATAATCGGGAAGAGGTGCATAATCATACCGATGAATCCCTAGGGTCAAGATCGCTTGATCACTTCCTTGATTTTAATCGGAGGATTTTAAGTTTCTCTGGAACTAGCTTTGCAACGAAGCTTAATCTCCCGAATTCATTCGGAAGATCGTCGAGTAGAATTGAAACTATGATTTTATTCATAATTTTGTGAACACCACCTGATTTTATCTGGTAGGCGAGAGAAAAAGTTCCTTGACAAAAAGCGGGGTAAGCTATATAATTTAGAGGAGGATCGAAAAGTTGACGAATTGATACTACTGATAGTTATTCGCTGGAATGAAAGGGGGTTTATATATGAAGAAGAAAGGGATTCTAAATCGTGATATTTCAGAGGTAATAGCTAGTATGGGACATACTGATAAGTTGGTGATCTGTGATGGGGGATTTCCAATCCCTTCCGATATGCGCCGTATTGATTTAGCCTTGATTGCGGGAAAGCCACCTTTTTTGGAGACTCTTGAGATCATTCTCGATGAATTAGCGGTTGAGAAGATAATCATAGCGGAGGAGACGGAGCAGGTTAGCCCTATGCTTTATAAGAAGATTCGGGAGTTATTTCCTGGAGATATCGAGGTGGAAAAGGTCCCCCATATCGAATTTAAACAGATAGCAAAGGAGGCAAAGGCAGTGATCAGAACTGGGGAATTTACTCCTTATGCTAATATTATTTTAGTGAGTGGAGTGGTGTATAAATAGCAAGATAGTAAAAATTTATAAAGGAGGCTCTCCGAGATGAAGATCATCAGAAGCAAAAATCTAGTGATTCTCGTGATTTCGGGGCTTGTTTTAGGACTTCTGCTATCAGCAGGTTGTGGGGGGCGTCGTCCGAAAAAAGTAGATAAAGCTGAGCTTCTATATCGTCAAGGGGTAGAACTAGAGGATATGGGACGCTATGAGGAGGCTTTAGATAAGTATCAAGAGGTTATAGATAGATATCCAAGTAGCAGGTATGCCCTTCTTGCTCGAGATGCTATAGATAATATTAATGTTATGCTTCTCTACGAAAGAGCGAAGCGGGCTTATCAAGAGGGACGTTACGATGAAGCTATCGTCGCCTATCAGTTGGTAATAGATCGTTATCCCGACAGCCGTTATGCTGAGCTAGCGAGAAGTGAGATCATAGAGGCGAAGGTTGTCAAGATACTCTCTGGGCGCACAACAGTTCTTCCTAGCGTCGAGGGGATAATAGTTGGGGATTCCTCTAAAAATCCAACTATAACTATAAATAATAATACGGGTTATTTGATGAGGATTATGTTCAGCGGTCCCAGTCCAATTGAGATAATCGTAGCGGCTGGGGACACAGTTTCGCAGAAGCTTATCCCTGGTAATTATAGGATTGCGGCGGTTATCGAGGGGCGCGAAGTTGAGCCCTTCTCCGGAGCGGAGAATTTTGAGAGTGGGCACGAATATAGATGGGATTTTTACCTCAGAGGGCGTTAGTAAAATTAAGTTCAGGAGGAAATGTCTATAATGCCGAAGATTGATGAAAAGATGTTCGGACCGATTAAGACTTTGTTTGATGGGAAGCGAGGATCATTCAAGCCTTATGGTCGGGTGATACAGCGTTCTCTAAGAGATATGGATGGAATGTATTTGGATGAGAATGCTTATAATGAGATGGTTCAGAAAGGAGATCCAATAATCTATGAAATCTACGAGGCTGATGTTCCTCTAAATGAAGAGGGAGCTTTAGCTTACTGTTCAAATATTGTCCATCCAGGTCGAGTGGGCGATGAGTATTTTATGACTAAGGGACACTATCACTCCAACGATGACGCTGTTGAGGTTTATTTTTGCACTGCGGGAAAAGGCATATTGCTTATGCAGACTCGCAAGGGAGAAGTGACTTCGATAGAGATGGAGCCGGGGGTAATAGCCTATATCCCCCCTCGTTGGGCTCATAGGACGGTTAATGTTGGAGATGAGGATCTTGTATTTCTAGCTGTATATCCTGCTGATTCTGGACACGACTATGGGAGTATTGAGCGTTCAGGCTTCATTAAACTTGTCGTAGAAAGGGAGGGGAAGCCGACTATAATAGATAATCCCAAATTCTCTTCCTAGAATGGGAAGGGGATAGTTGCAGGTAAAGGTTAGATATATCTCGAGCCTAAGAGACGTCTCGGGGAAAGCAGAGGAGATCCCAACCTTACAGAAGACAAAGACGATCGCCGATCTAAAGGGGGATAGATAGAGGGAAAATTAATTGGAGAGCCATCTTCTATCTCCCAGATGGGAAGGAGTTATTTTAGATGACGGAGGAGTTAGATGATAGGTTAGATTTATTTTGTAGGGATAGTTTGGATATCAAGACAACATTTTCTCCCGAAAATATCGCTACTCTTTATAAGGGAGATTGTCTAGATTTTTTGAGAGGGATTCCTGATAGCGTTATCCAGTTAGTTGTTACCTCTCCCCCTTATAACCTAGGTAAGGAATACGAAAAGAGATTGGATATTGATGAGTATGTCTCCCAGCAAGGGCAGGTAATTGACGAGTGCTGTCGAGTTCTCAAGGATAGAGGGAGTATCTGTTGGGAAGTAGGAAATTATGTTGACAGTGGTGAGATTATACCGTTAGATATTTTGCTTTACGATTGCTTTAAGAAAAATGATCTGAAATTGAGGAATCGTATCGTTTGGCATTTTGGGCATGGGCTTCACTGCTCGAGACGATTTTCTGGTAGATATGAGACCATCTTATGGTTTACCAAGAGTGATAATTATACATTTAACTTAGATGCAGTTCGTATTCCTCAAAAATACCCCGGGAAGAGGCACTTCAAAGGACCAAATGTTGGTAAATATTCCAGTAATCCTAAAGGTAAGAATCCCTCAGATGTATGGGATATTCCGAATGTTAAGAGCAATCATATCGAAAAAACTATTCATCCCTGCCAATTCCCGGTAGCGCTTGTTCAAAGGTTAGTTTTAGCGCTTTCAGATGAGAATGATATTGTATTAGATCCGTTTCTAGGAGTGGGTTCAACGGCGATCGCGGGGATTATCAGTAAACGTAAGGTGGTTGGTTCAGAGATCGTGAGAGAATATTATGATATTGCGATTAAACGTGTTTCTCTAGCCTATGAGGGCAGATTAAAGATTCGTCCAGATAAGCCAGTTTATAAACCACCAGCCGATACCTCCCTGACTAGGAATCCATTCCTATTGCACTGAATATGATATGATGTTATAGACAAAGGTGGATCTATGAGCGATAATTTTTGGAAGGATAGGAACGTATTTATAACTGGTTGCACAGGTTTGTTAGGTTCTTGGATGACTCAAGTTCTCTCGGAAAGGAAAGCTAACATCACCGGATTGATAAGGGACTTAGTTCCCCAATCTAACCTCAATCGTTCGGGATTCAAAGATAAGATTAACGTGGTTCGAGGATGCCTAGAGGATTACTTTCTATTGGAGAGGGCCTTAAACGAATACGAGATAGACACGGTATTTCATCTTGGTGCTCAGACTATAGTGCCAATCGCCAATCGCAATCCTTTAGGAACTTTTGAGTCTAATATTAAGGGGACTTGGAATATACTGGAGGCTTGTCGAAGAACGCCGACGGTATCCAGAGTTATCGTAGCCTCTAGCGATAAGGCTTATGGAGAACATAAGCAACTTCCCTATGATGAGACCACTCCCTTGCGAGGTTCACATCCCTATGATGTCTCTAAGAGCTGTTCCGATCTTATCGCCCATTCTTATTTTGAAACCTATCAATTGCCGATCTGTATAACCCGCTGTGGCAATCTCTATGGGGGAGGAGATCTTAACTTCAATCGTCTGATCCCTGGGACTATAAAATCTGTTATCTTCTCCCAAAATCCCGTGATCCGCAGCGATGGAACTTATATTCGCGACTATTTCTTCGTCCTAGATGCAGTGGAGGCTTATCTCCTTTTGGCTGAGAAGATGGATGATAAGAATCTTCATGGGGAGGCTTTTAACTTCAGTAACGAGATACAGAAGACAGTTTTGGAGCTTACGGAGTTGATATTAGAACTTATGGGAAGGGAGGATCTAAAACCGATAGTCCTAAACGAAGCTTGGGGAGAGATAAAGCATCAATATCTCTCCGCCCAGAAGGCGCATAAATTGTTGGGGTGGAGCGCTAAATACGCCTTGGAGGAAGGGTTGAGGAATACTATCGAGTGGTATTGCGATTTCTTTCAAGATAAAAAAATATAGAGGGAAAAACCGAAATCGATTTTCGGGTTCGGAGAT
>CAZSTA010000033.1:0-23262 GCA_964609495.1 uncultured bacterium
CCATCGAGGGGGGAGCTAAAGGACTTTAGTTCAATCTCAGTGTTCCCTCTCCCCTTGTGGGAGAGGGATAGGGTGAGGGGGAGTATCATATTCCTCAGCACAAAGTTTTACATGCTTTGGAAACTTTTTGAAACTACTTAAAGCCTTACCATATTATTTTAGCTGCCCAAGTTCGCTATTCTCCTAGGATGGAGAAGTTTCTGTTGTTCACATTAGGAGTTAAGGAAGAAGGCGAACCTCTCATCCCATTCCCTATCCTCATATCTTGCCCTCCCTGTCCAGGATTGATTATGATCACCCCCGGATAAGGGGGATATCGCATCTCATTTTGAGGATGAGCTTGAGTAGAATCGGACTCCTGTTTGTTACCCTTTAACATCCAAACTATGATGATACTGACTGGAATCGAGGCTATGACCCCTAATCCCACTCCCGCGACGATCGCCAAAGCCTGAGCATCTAATTGATTAAGTAATATCCAACCGAAAACTCCCACCATCGTCATCAAAACCATGGTAAAGAAGATCTTGAATCCCATCTTTCTTTCTCCTCCTTAATAGTTTACTCTCTTCCTAATAGCCTTCTTCAGAGAGGCTAGGGATATTATCCTCTTCGACTCAGTCTCCCTTTTTCTAGACCTCTCTGCGAAGGAGGGAAGTCCTTTCACTAGACTTCTTATCTCCTTATCTTCTATATAAGCTGATTGAAATCTCTCCCTTTTTCCTCCTAATATCGCGATGAAATCTCCTCTCCCTAGTAATCTCTCACATCCTATCTGCTTCTGTCCCGTCGCTATTTTACTATCCTCGGCGCTCACTACCTTTCCCACTAAGCGACAGGGGATATTTCCTCTAAGCAACCCACTATCTCCCAGGGCTTTAGCCGAAGGTTTCTGCGTGGAGAGAACTAATTGGATACGTGATTGCCTTCCCCTCTGGGAGATCCTTATCAGACTATTTCCTATCTCCTTCTTCTCATCAACTAAGAGCAGATCTAATAGCTCATCTATGAAGATCAACAGGGGAGTTAATTCACGAGGATCGAGCATCTCCTTATCTCTCCTCTCCATCTCCTTCACTATCTCCCTCAAGACCTGGGCTGCGATTGGGGGTTCAGTGACGATGGGATAAGCTAAGAACCCCTTCTCATACAATCCTGAGAAGGGGGAGTAACCCCTGGCTTTGGGATCTATGAGGACGAGCTTAAGGGGGTTAAAGCGAACTAGGGAGGCGATCATAGCTTGAGTGAGACAGGTTTTGCCTCCTCCGGGGACCGAAGCGACTAGGATATGGGGGCAATCAGGACTGGCTAAGTTGAGGAGAAGGATCTCCCCATCGCTCTTAGTTCCTAAGATCGTCAATAAGGAGTTATCCTCATACGATTCCTTGGGAGGTGAAGAGGCAATCCTCTTCATCAGATCGGAGAGCAGAACGGGAGAGAAGTCATTATTGGGGATTTGGAGGGTTACATATCCTGGTCCTTTCCTCATAGAGCAGGAATCGACTCCTAAAGCTAGAGCTATATCATCAGCGAGGGGGAGGAGTTTATTCAATCTCTGCCCGGGAGCGAGGAGGAGGTGGAATTGAGTGAGACGAGCTCCCCTAACTCCTCCGATAATGTGAACCTTAAGGCCGAAATTCGCTAAGGTCCATTCAATTATATCCGCTTGATAGTTAAGTATTCTCTCCATCGTCATTTCTATCTCCCCTATCCTTGAGCGATCCCTTAATTTCCCCTCCTTATCCCTTCTCTGGAGTTTACCCGATGCCACTCTCCTAAACAACTCCCTCGGTTAATGTCTCTCTTGCTCGACGCTGGGTTTTTCTCGTTTCAACTTTGAGTCTTCTCTTTTCCTCTTTCACCATCATCTTATATTCCCGCTTATCCATAAATAGCCCGCACTTCCGACACCTATATCTTTGGCTCACCACCGAGAAGCCAGCTTCAGAGTCACAGCGAGGACAACGCATATCTTCTCTCCTCCTTCCTATTGAATTTGAGGATCATATTAGTTCTAGCTAGCTTATCGACCATTTTACTCCCCAGTAGGTCTTCGAATTCCTTTAATGGAAGGGGAGTAGTGATTATCGTGGGTTTCAGATCTCCGTGTCTGCTATCTAATATCGCGATCAGACTATCTTTTAGTTGCTTGGTAAGAGTTTCCAAGCCATCTATCACTAGCAGTCTCACTTCTTTAAGGAGGAGAGAGACCTCCTCCCTCCCAGCTTTATCTCCCTTGAAGCCCTCAGCTAATCCTCTCATTCCTATCCATACTCCTTCTACTCCTCTTTGGATTAGCCATCTCAACATCCCTCCTGCTAGCTGACTCGTCTCCTCTGAGGCTTCTACAAATAGGGCTCCTTCCCCTCTCTTAGCGTGAGAGGGGAATTCCTCCAGATATCTCCAGATGGGTTGGAGGAATGGTTTGTCTTCTTCCCTCCTATCCTCATCTAGCATATAGCTTAAGGCTCTCTGACTACCACTAGAGTGCTTCAGGAGGGAAGCGAGCTTCTTCTGTTTCTGGAGGAGTTGATAGCATTCACAGCGAACTAGACTATAGCTGTTGAGATTACCATTGGAGTTCGTTCCGTCTATGACCTCGATCCATTCCTCATCTTGACATATCGGACAGATAGGGGAGGAGGCGATCCTAATTGGAGATTTATCTAGCTCCTTTATCTTGTCCTTGACAGATGGATTGGGTTTTAAGGTAATTATCTTTCCCATGGGTTTTCACCTACCTATCGGGATTTATCCTTCTACTAATATTATAATCGAACATATGTTCGATGTCAAGGGGTTTTTAAAGTTTTTTTTCATTTTCGACCAATTTTTTTGGCAGGATAGGGAAAAATGCTTTGAGAAAAGCACGATTTTTTACTTGACAAATAAGAAATCCTCTTGTATAATAACATAAAAGTTTAAAAGCGGGAAAAGTTGTGACGAGGATTTAGTAAACTTGTCGGTAAAATCGGCTACAGAGAAACCAGCTTTGTTGAGAGCTGGTGCCAAGCGGCAGGTCGAATTACCCCTCTGAGCTGTGAGCTGAAAGATGAGTTTAATTCTCTCGTTTATTAGGCTTAACCGGGCTTTAAGCATCCGTTATAATGCTTGAGGTATTGTAGAAAATATGAAGTGTATCAATTTTCTATAATATACCTACCGAGATCGATACTGTGAGGTATCGATAAATGAGGGTGGTACCACGAAGGTGAATAACAACCTCTCGTCCCTAATTTCTAAAGGCGAGAGGTTTTTTGGTATAACTGGTCGAGGAGGTCACAGTTATGAAGGCAGAGGAGCAATTGAAGATCATCGAGGAGGGAGTAGAGGAGATCTTGCCTCGAGAGGACCTATTAAGGAAGCTGGAACAAGAGCGTCCTCTACGCGTGAAATACGGAGCTGATCCAACTGCCCCCGATCTTCACCTGGGTCACGCGCTGTGTATGCGAAAGCTCAAGCAATTGCATGATCTGGGGCATGAGATCGTGTTCGTGATCGGCGATTTCACTGGACGCTTGGGAGATCCCTCCGAACGAACTGCGACGCGGAAGATGTTGAACAAGGATGAGGTCGAGATCAATGCCAAGACCTATATGGACCAGGTATATAAGATGCTAGATCGCGATAGGATTAAGACGATCTTCAATAGCACCTGGTTCGATGATATGACCTTTCAGGAGGTTATCGGGCTGGCCTCTAAATATACTGTTGCTAAGATGTTGGAGAGAGATGATTTCTCTAATAGATATAAAAATGGACTTCCTATAAGCTTAACCGAGTTCCTATATCCCCTGATCCAAGGATATGACTCGGTGGCTTTGAAGGCTGATATAGAACTGGGAGGGACCGATCAAAAGTTCAATTTAATAGTAGCCAGGGATATTCAGAAAGGATATGGACAAGAGCCTCAGGTATTGCTCCTTATGCCCCTCTTAGTTGGTTTAGATGGTGCTGAGAAGATGAGTAAGAGTAAGGGAAATCATATTGGGATAACCGAGGACCCCGATCAGATGTTCGGCAAAGTGATGTCTTTAGCGGATGAGTTACTCCCGACCTACTTCGAGTTGGCGACTCAGCTACCTAAAGGAGAGATCGAAGATATAGAGAGAGCATTAGCAAAGGGGCAACTTCATCCGATGGAGGCGAAGAAGAGGTTAGCTAGGGAGATAGTTAAGATGTATCACAGTGAGGAGATAGCCTCGGCAGCTGAGAAGGAGTTCGAGAGGGTCTTTAGTCGGAAGGAACTCCCGACCGATATTCCAGAATGTTCGGTGTCTGGACTAAAGAATGGTAAGATTTGGATCATAAAACTTCTGCTGGAGGCGGGAATGGCAACGACGAATAGCGAAGCCAGGCGCTTAATCAAGCAAGGAGCTGTTAGTATAGACGGAGAGAAGATACTGGATGATAATCTCGATCTTGAGATAATCTCAGGACAGATATTACGAGTGGGAAGACGAAGGTTTGCGGAGATAAGGTTGGAATAAACTGACAAGTTGATGATTAGCTGGCAGTTTAACCATAATAATAGATAATTTATGTTAGGAGGAGATGGCAGATGATCTGGGACAAGAAGTATGAATGTATGCCTCGACCAGCTCTGAATGCGGTGCAGTTGGATAGGCTACAAAAGATAGTGAAGAGGGTCTATGAGACTGTTCCCTTTTATCGAGATGCTCTAAACGAGAGAGGGATCAAACCGGAGGATATAAAATCACTTGAGGATCTGAAGCGTCTGCCCTTCACCACTAAGGAGGATCTGCGCGAGAATTATCCCTTCGGGATGTTCACCGTGTCTCTCGATGATGTAGTTCGCATTCATTCCTCCTCGGGAACGACTGGAAAACCAGCCGTGGCAGGATATACCGCTAATGATATCAACACCTGGTCGGAACTGATGGCTAGGGCTTTGACCTGTGGAGGAGCGACTAAGGGGGATATCATTCAAAACGCTTTCGGTTACGGACTTTTCACAGGAGGATTAGGAATCCACTATGGAGCAGAGAGGATAGGAGCCTCAGTTATCCCTATCTCCGGGGGAAATACGAAGCGACAGATTATGATTATGCAGGATTTCGGAAGCACTGTTCTTACCAGCACCCCCTCTTACGCGCTCTATATAGCTGAGGTTGCTGGTGAGATGGGCATCGACTTCGCCGAGATGAAGTTGAAGATCGGGATCTTCGGAGCTGAGCCGTGGTCTGAGAATATGCGGCGGGAGATCGAGGAGAGGTTGAGGATAAGCGCCATCGATATCTACGGATTGAGCGAGGTGATAGGCCCTGGAGTGTCAATTGAGTGTGAGATAAAGGATGGATTACATATCTTTGAGGATCACTTTATCCCGGAGGTGATAGATCCTGATACTGGCGAGGTCCTTCCTTATGGTGAGGAGGGAGAGTTAGTTTTCACCACCCTTACTAAAGAAGCCTTCCCCCTTATCAGATATCGCACCAGGGATATCTCTTTGCTTATGAGCGAGCCTTGTCCTTGTGGTAGAGCTCATGCTAGAATGAGGCGGGTGACTGGTAGAACTGATGATGTGCTCATTATCAGGGGGGTTAATGTCTTTCCCTCTCAGGTCGAGAGTGTGCTTATGGGCATCAAGGAAGTCGAGCCTAACTATCAACTTGTGCTAACTAAAGACGGTCCTCTAGACTCTTTAGAGATATGGGTAGAAGCTGGGGAAGATGTCTTCTCAGATGAGGTCAAGAATCTAGAGCGTATAGAGGAGAAGATCAAAGCTGAGATCGAAAGCGTG
Organism: uncultured bacterium; assembly: GCA_964609495.1. GTDB lineage: Bacteria > CAZSTA01 > CAZSTA01 > CAZSTA01 > CAZSTA01 > CAZSTA01. The sequence goes on from CAZSTA010000033.1 coordinate 5,765, forward strand.
TTGGGATTGACGGCTAAGGTGAAATTGGTAGAGCCTAAGACTATAGCTAGGAGTGAGGGAAAGGCTAAGAGAGTATTAGATATGAGAAATCAATCTTAATAAGGAGAGATCTCTCCTTTAAGGGAGAAGGAGGTTGATCGATGATGAAGGTGAGACAGATATCTATCTTTATCGAGAATAAACCAGGCAGGTTAGCTGAGGTTACTGGAATATTGGGGGAGAAAGACATAAATATCAGAGCTTTGTCCTTAGCTGATACTTCCGACTTCGGTATTCTTCGTCTGATCGTAAATGATGTAGATAAAGCTAATCAGGTACTCAAGGACAATAATTTTACCGTTGGCGAGACGGAGGTCATCGCGGTTGAGGTTCCAGATAGACCAGGGGGATTGGCTAACATCTTGGGGATCTTGCATGATGCTGATCTTAACGTAGAGTATATGTATGCTTTTGTGGAGAAGAGCTCTGATAACGCGGTCTTGATCTTCCGCTTCGAGGAGATCGACAGAGCGATAGAGACTTTACAAAGTAAGGGGGTGAGACTGCTCAGAGGAGAGGAAGTTTATTCTTTGTAAGATTAGGAAGACTAAGTCTAGATAAGGAGGGTTAGAAGTGAAAAAATTACTCGTTTTAGCTTTAGCTGTTTCCATTCTGACAATTTTAATGGTAGGCATAACTTCAGCTCAAGAGCCCTATAAGATAGGGGCTATATTCTCCATCACTGGACCTGCCTCCCCGTTAGGTGAGCCGGAGAGGAATACCGCGATTATGGTCGCGGAGCAGATAAACGCGGCTGGGGGAATAAATGGTCATCCTCTGGAGCTTATCGTCTATGATACCGCTGGTGAAGAAACAAAGTCGGTGATGGAAGTTAAGAGGTTGATCGAGAGGGATAAAGTAATAGCGATAATCGGACCTAGCCGTAGTGGAACGACTTTGGCGGTAGTTCCTATTGTGGAGAAGGCGGAAATCCCGTTTATCTCGTGTGCGGCGAGCATAAAGATCGTAGAACCAGTTAAGAAGTGGGTATTCAAAACCCCTCAGAGTGATTTCTTGGCTGTCGAGAAGATCATCGACTATCTCAAGGAGAAGGGTATCTCCAAAGTAGCGATGATAAATGTGGATAATGCCTATGGGATGAGCGGTAGAGAGCAATTGGACGCTCTAGCAATACCGGCTGGAATCGAGATAGTCGCGAAGGAGTCCTTCGGAGATAAGGATACCGATATGACCGTTCAGTTGACGGGGATCAAGGGAACTGATGCCGAGGCAGTTGTATGCTGGGGAACTAACCCCGGTCCAGCTATAGTCGCTAAGAATATGAAGCAACTGGAGATGAATATACCCTTGATCCAAAGCCACGGGGTAGCTAATATGACGTTCATCGAATTGGCGGGAGAAGCGGCTGAGGGAGTGATTCTTCCTGCAGGAAAGCTTATCGTAGCCGAGTACCTGCCTGATGATGATCCTCAGAAGGCAACGCTTATGGAGTATAAAGAGCAGTATGAGAGCAAATATGGGCAAGCTGTTGACACCTTCGGAGGACATGCTTGGGATGCTCTATGGTTGGTGATAAAAGCTTTGGAGAAGGTCGGGCTAGATAAAGCTAAGATAAGGGATGAGATAGAGAACACCAAGAACTTCACAGGTACTGGCGGTATCTTCAACTTCTCTCCCGAAGATCACAATGGTCTTATCAAAGAGGCTTTCGTTATGGTTAAGATCGAGGATGGGAAGTGGACGTTAGCGGAATAAGGGATAAGAGGTCAGATCTTCAAGGTCTGACCTCTAGCTTCAAAATTAGGTAGCTTCAAAGAAATGAGTTCCTTTTATTTTGCTGTCAGTTCAAGATATAAATCCCCCCTCACCCTATCCCTCTCCCACGAGGGGAGAGGGAAAACTGAGATTGAACTAAAGCCCTTTATTCCCCCCTCCCTTGATGGGAGGGGGTTAGGGGGAGGGTGATAATTAACAAGATTCCTTGATAGCCTTATTAATTCGGCAAAAACCAAGATGGGAGAGGTTAGGGGAGGGTGTAAAGGGAACTTTTTTACCTTGAGTCTTATTTGAAGCAAAAGTTCCCTTTTCGCTTGAGTTTTGTTACCGGCAAAAGTTTCCTTTATTTAAGGTGAGTTCAAGACCTAATCTGATCTCGAACATCTCAGACAAAAAATTTTGAAACTACTTAAAACCTCACTATTTCTGGTAACTTTTCAACCTTGTATATCTTTGGAAGCAAGAGTTACCAGAACAATCGAGGTGTGATCATAATTGAACTTAGCGAGTCAGATCCTACAATATATCTTATCCGGGATAACTATTGGGAGTATCTACGCTATGGTCGCCTTCGGCTTCGACATAATCTACAACGCTACCGATATAATCAACTTTGCCCAAGGTGAGTTTGTTATGTTGGGAGGAGTGATAACTGTGTCCTTACGCGCCGCTCATCTACCGATGCCGATCGCCTTTGTTCTAGCAGTTTTGTTAGCGACTATAATAGGGATGATTTTCGAGAGATTAGCGATCCATCCCCTTAAGAATGCCTCGGTGATAACGCTAATTATCATCACTATTGGTGCTTCCATATTCATCAGAGGAGTCGCTATGCTCATCTGGGGAAAGAATGCTTTGCCTTTACCTCCCTTCTCCTCCGATGAACCTATAAGGTTGGGAGGAGCGACGATACTTCCGCAAAGTCTCTGGGTTCTTGGTATCTCGGTGATAGTAGTTCTAGCCCTACGCTTCTTCTTCGATCATACCATTTGGGGCAAAGCGATGCGCGCTTGCGCTATGAATAAAAGAGCGGCTAGATTGGTGGGGATAAGCGTCCCGCGAATGGTTCTCCTTTCCTTCGCCCTGAGCGCGGCTTTAGGAGCGATCGCTGGTATTATCATCGCCCCGATCAGTTTCACTGGTTATGATGTAGGGATGATGCTGGGACTAAAGGGATTCTGTGCCGCTATAATAGGGGGGTTAGGTAATAGCTTGGGAGCGGTAGTGGGAGGTATAGTTCTAGGCATCCTAGAATCGTTAGGAGCGGGATTGATATCCTCGGGATATAAGGATGCGATAGCTTTTCTCATCCTGCTAGTGGTCCTCTTCATAAAACCTAGCGGGATAATGGGAAGAGGATAGAACTCTCCCCTTTTGAGAGAAAGGTTGAATATATGGTTCAGATCGGAGCTATGAATTATCCTCTGAATGATTTGATAGAGGAGATAAGATTCTTTGGGAGAAATGATTTCGATTTTATAGATCTCACCTTAGAGCCACCCGAGGCTTATTCTGCCGCTATCGAGGTAAGCAAGGTGAAGAAAGCTTTAGATGAATATGGGCTGGATATAGTAGGGCATACTGCCTATTATCTTCCCTTCGCCTCGCCCTTTCCTGAGCTACGGGAGTGGGCTATAAAGGAGAGCGAAAGATGTTTGGAGATATTTCATCAGCTTGGTACGCAGAAGATGAATCTTCATCCATTTACTAGAGTATCGCTTCACAGGAGAGAATGGATAATTGAACGCAATATCGAAGCCTTCAAGCGAGTTAACGAGAGAGCCAAGGAATTGGGGATAAAGCTGATGGTGGAGAATATGCCCAAAATAGCGCATGATGTGGAGGATCTGAAGCCCATATTCGATTCTATTCCTGATTTGGGTTTCCATCTGGATGTGGGGCATGCTAATCTTAATACTAAATATAATATAACTAGTGAACTTCTGGAGCACTTCGGTTATATATTAGAGCATGTTCATATCTCTGATAATAAAGGGGGAGAGGACGATCTTCATCTACCTCTTGGAGCAGGTATGATCGATTGGACTAAGATCGTGGAGGAACTTAAAAATTTCGGATATGACGGGACTATAACTTTAGAGATATTCTCTCAAGATAGGGAATATCTTTTGATAAGTAGAGATAAGTTTAGGAGGCTATGGGAAAGCGTTAAATAATGATGAGAGTGGAGACTCTAAGCGGGGATGATTATTTATTCATCCTATTGATCATAGTGTTAGGTTTCGCCTTGGTTTCAGTTATGACGTTGGGATTCGGTATAGGTGCTTCTCCGGATTCAGTATATTATTTAGGATCAGCTTATAATTTTGCTCAGGGAAAGGGGTTGTCCGTTGCTGTAACCAGCTTTTCCGATAAAGGGATATCAGTTCCCTACTTGCAATGGCCCCCTTTATATCCCCTGATGATATCACCCTTAATATATATAGGATTAAATCCTCTCCTAGCCGCGAAGTTAATATCAGCTCTCTTTCTTTCTGCTTCCGCCTCCCTGATATTTCTGATCACCAGAAAGTTGACCGATCCCCAATTTGCATATATATCTCCCATTCTGTGCCTTTCTCTTTTACCCCTCATAAAAGTAGCGGTATTTGCTTGGTCTGAGATCCCCTACCTTTTTTTCTCAGTGTTAGCTTTACTTTTCCTAATCGCTTTTGTCGATAAATATAAGGGGGTAAAGGAAACTTTTGCTTCAAATAGGACTCAAGGTTCTGGTAACTTTTGCTTCAAAAAGGACTCAAGGTTAAAAAGTTACCAGAATAAAAAAGTTTCCTTTAAAGCGAATCTTTTTTTAGCGGGAACGTTTGTGGCACTTGCGATTACCACTAGATATATCGGCTTCACCCTATATCTTGCAGGATTAATAATAATTATATTCGTCAGAGGTAGTTATAAAGATAAGATAAAGAGGATATTGATCTTCACCTTACCCGTTGTTATATTGATGATTCCCTGGTTATATCGGAATATGACTATTACTGGATATCCTTTGGATATAACTAGGGATATATCAACTACTCATCTTTTAAGGAAAATTCTAGAGAACTCAGAACTATTGATAAAAACGATCTTCTCGGATCTTCATCTGGTGAGATTATCCAAATATATCAGCTATTATCCCTTTTTATCGATTACCTTATCAGGATTGATTATAATCATATTAACCGCTCTTGTTAATAGATATTTATCAACTGAGATAAAAGAGGTATTGAGCGATAATATAGTTTTAATTGTGTATCTGCTTGTCTATTATCTTGTCATTGTAGTTCTTAGAGCTGTGATATATTTTGATGAGATCGGGACAAGGTTAATTAGTCCTACCTACCCATTTTTAATCCCCCTCGTAATTTCCATATTTAGTTGTCTATATAATAGATTCGGAATCCCTGTAAAGATCGCGGTATTATCAGCGGTAGCTATATTGCTGGTTATAAATATCTATAATATAGATAAATATTACACTGCTACGAGGGATGGGATTGGATATTCCTCGGAAAGATGGAGGAAGGATGAGGGGATAGAGTGGCTGAGAAAAAGCGATATTAAGCCAGACACTATTGTCTATAGTGATCGGGCGGATGCAGTCCACTTGCTATTGCATACTCCTACGAAGTATACTCCTCCATTAAGGGAGATAAGGGCTTTCTTTAGGGAAAAGCCCCCGAAGTATGAGGATGCTTATATAATCGGGTTCAAGGAAGGTTGTAGAGAGCCACTTTTATCGGATGATGAACTGAAGGAGGGAAATAAAAAGTATAAATCCTTATTACTGATCAGGGATTTTCCCAATTCTTCCATTTGGAAGTGGGATACGAATAAGTAGTATCAGTAGATCGCAAAATCGAAGATTCTTCTCTCGTTATCTAGATCACCCTCCCCCTAACCCCCTCCCTCGAGGGAGGGGGGAGTTAAAGAGTAATGCGAAGCATAGACTTAAGCTTTAATCGGTTATGCGGAGCTTATACGAAATATAGACCTAATACTGGGTGTTCCCTCTCCCCTCGTGGGAGAGGGCCAGGGTGAGGGGGAACTTAATAGGAACTTATTTATCTGAAACTACTTAACTTCCAGCGATAGAGGAGAGGAGCATTCGGTATTCGTGATGATCTCAGAAATTTACAGTAATCCCAAATATTATGACCTAGCTTTCGGTTGGGATATATCAGAAGAGGCAGATTTCTACGAGAATGCTTTCAGCAGATATTCTAAGGGAGAAATAAAAGATATCCTTGAGTTAGGATGTGGGAGTGGTAGATTTCTCTTTGAGTTTACCAGGCGAAGTTATTACATACTTGGGATGGACATAAATCCAGAGGCTTTGAGATATGTGAAGAGTAAAGCTCAAAGATCAGGAATGTCTATCTATACTGTCCTAGCTGATATGATCGATTTCTCACTTGATGAGACCTTTGATGCTGCTTTCTGCGCAGTAGGAACTTTCAGGTATATCTTAGACGATGAGGATATATTGAAGCATTTTACTTCGGTAAGCAGGGTGCTTCGTAAGGGTGGAATATACATAATAGATTTCTCTTTGGTGAGCGATTACAACGGTAAAGACGAATACATAGAAGCTTGGACCTCCGAGAGGGATGGGATCAGGGTAGAAGCGATGTTCAAATCCATGGGGAATGTTTCTATAGATAGTAAGAGGGAAGATATAGAGTTCGTCTTGCAGGTTAAAGAAGGAGGGAGAGAGTTTGAGCTGAGAGAAGAGGGGCAGATGAGAGTCTATAATCTAGCTGATTTTAGCGATTTTATAGAACGCTCCGGATATTTTGAGATCGCTGAATGGATTCTGGGAACGGACATAGAAGCTATTACGGATAAGCCCGATGAGAGCAATAGACTAATGGCTATTCTAAGAAGGATATGAGAGCTTTCTCATCCCTTCAGTCCAGTTAAAGTTATCCCCTCGATGAAGTGGCGCTGCATAGCAAAGAAGACGATTAATACCGGTAATACGGATATGAAAGCTGCGGCCATAGTTGCCCCATAATCGGTTGAATATTGACCAGTGAAGCTCGCTAATCCTACCGGAAGCGTTCTCACCCTAAGAGAATTGGTCACCACCAAGGGCCAGAGGAAGGAATCCCAGTTCCACATAAAGCTGAAGATCCCCAAGGAGGCTAACACCGGACCACAAAGGGGCAACATTATTCGCCAGAAGATAGCAAACTCCGAACAGCCATCTATCCTCGCGGCATCCATCAGCTCCGAGGGGATGGATTGCATAAATTGTCGCATCAGGAAGATACCAAAAGCGCTCATCAGTGCCGGGCTGATCAAGCCCATATAAGTATCTACCCAGCCAAATTTATAGATGATGATGTAGAGCGGGATCATCCTCACCACGAAGGGGATCATCATCGTGCTGAGAAGAGCTAGAAAGATGAAATCTCGCCCAGGGAATTGATATTTAGCGAATACATAACCTCCTAAAGAACAAAAGAAGAGGGTGCTTAAAGTTACAACAACCGCGACGAAAACGCTGTTTAAATAGAAGCGACCAAAGGGCATTACGGTGAATATCCTCTGGAAATTAGCCCAGGTGAAATTCTCTGGTATCCAAGTGGGTGGAATCCTAGTGATCTCAGCCTGGGTTTTAAAGGCGGATAGGATCATCCAGATTAAAGGAGCTACCATCGCAAATGCTCCTGCGGTAAGGAATATATATAATAAAGCCCGGATTAACATCTCAGAAGCGGTTGTTGGTTTTTTTCTCTCTCGAATCGACATATCTTTATACCTCTTATCTAATCTCCTTTTGTTTGTAAGACAAAAGGTTCAAATAATAAAACATAAGAAGATTCTTCGCTTCTTGGGCAATGCTCGACTCCTTTAGGTATTACTGCCATTTGTCCCTCTTTTAAAGTTATATCGGGTTGATCTTTTAGCTGAATAACAATCTCTCCTTTAATTACATAGAAAAGCTCATCCTCATTTGTATGTTTATGCCAATGAAATTCTCCTTTTAAGAGGGCTAACCTTATCACCTGGTCATTTACTCTAACAACATCAACAGGAGACCAAGGCTTACCACCAATCTCTTTAATTTTATCTTCTAAGTTAATTATTGAAATCATATATTTAATGTCAGTATTTTAATACTCTGTGCCAGATCTGAGGAACCTCATCTGCACTAGGGTGAAGAACATAATAATTATAAATAATATCCAAGCCATAGCTGAGCCATAACTCATCTTCAGGAACTTAAAAGCGAGTTCCTGAATATGCATGATCACCGTGCGAGTGGCGTAATTAGGCCCTCCCAGACCGGTGGGTAATCCAGTAGTCATAACATACACTTGAGTGAAGACCTGAAGAGAGCCAATCATAGATATAACGGTTATGAAGAGGGTGGTGGGCTTAAGCAAAGGCAAAGTGATACTGGTGAATAACTTCCAATTACTTGCTCCATCTATCCTCGCCGCTTCGTAATACATCCTGGGGATGGCTTGGAGTCCTGCCAGAAAAATGACCATATTAAAACCTACGCCTTTCCAAATGCTCATCAAGATAATGCTTGGCATAGCCTGCTTAGGGCTGGTAAGGAATCCCTGAGAGGGTAAGCCCAGTCTTTCCAGAATAAAATTGAATAGACCAAAGGTAGGTTGATACAACCACTTCCAGACGATAGACACTGCCACCATCGAGGTTACTACGGGGATGAAATAGGCGGTGCGATAGGCGGCTCGGAGGGCGAGCTTTCTATTAAGCATCAAGGCTAAGCATAAAGAAACAACGATGCCTATAGGCACGCTACCCACCGCGAAATAAGCGGTGTTTCTGAGGGATTTCCAAAAGACCTTGTCCCTAAATACCGCCTTATAATTGTCCAGTCCTACGAACTCGGTAGCAGGACTCAAAATATTCCAATCCAAGAAGGAGAGATAGAAGGCATAGAACATCGGGGCAAAGATGAAGATGATGAACCAGGCAAGAATGGGAATTAGGAAGATATAAGCGGCTCGCACTTTCCTATCCCGCAACTGGTAGAAAAAACCCCTTTTTATTCTCATGATGATCTCCTCTTAATAAGTGCGAGTCGGAGTGAGATCCGACTCGCACCCACTAACTTAACCGCATAGCGGCATTTTACTTACTTCTTTTCAGCTAGAACCTCATCTACATCTGCGGCTGCTTTAGCTGTGGCATCTTCAGGGCTAACTCCCTCCTGAACCATAGAGGTCCAAGCCATCTCGAAGGCTCGGTTGAAGAGCATCTCATTGACCTTATCACCCACGTACTTGTAGTAGGGCATCGAGTCGATGAAAGCCTTGAAGTAAGGAGTCTTCTCCACTAACTCGGGGATCTTGGGATCATCGATCACATCCTTTCGGACTGGATTGCCCTCCACCATAAACATAAAGATTTGCTCTTCCTTGCTCACCATAAACTTGAAGAACTCCCAAGTGTCCTCCTTATTCTTAGACCTGGAGTTCACCGCATAGCCCCAACCACCACCAATGGTGGAGACCACCGGGTCATCTCCCTCCTTTAGGACAGGAACCAGGGAAGTCGTGAATTTTACGTCGGGATAATCCTTCACCAACAGATCGCCATACCAGGGACCGAAGCAAGCCATTGCGGCTTTAGCTTGCTGGAAAGCCTCATAAGCTCCTAAGAACTCGAAGTTTTGGAGTTTGTGTTCGGTGATGAAATCCCTTCTCCATTTGAAAGCGGCGACCCCTTGAGGATTGTTAAAGGCAGCCTTCTTGCCATCAGGGGTGATTATATCGGTGCCGAATTGGAAGAGGGTGGTATCCCAGTAAAGATGTGAATCGATCAAAGCCCAACCAGATTGCATCATCTTGCCCGCTTCATCGAACTTAGTCAACTTCTTACCGGCTTCGATAGCCTCTGGCCAGGTCTTGGGGGGTTGATTGGCATCCAACCCAACTTCGCTGAAGAGATCCACATTGAGATATACCCCCTCTCCTCCAGTAGCATAAGGAAGACCGTAATACTCCCCATCTCGGTAGTAGCTGGGAAGCGAGGAGGGAAGCCAATATTCCTCTATGTAATCTTTGCTTAGGACATCCTCTGGAATAGCTTCCCAGGCGTTGGATTGAACAAATAAAGTTGTCCAGCTTCCGTGAACGTGTATGAAATCGGGACCGGTTCCCGCGGCGATAGCTGGCAGAAGCTTATCCCATAGCTCCCCATAGGGGAAGTGCTCCAAAGTCACCTTAATATCAGGATTAGCCTCCTCGAACCTCTTGATCTCATCGTGATTCCTCTCTATTCTGGGAGGATGGTAGTGAGCCCAGAATTTTACCTCTCCCGCCGCTACGGGAGTATTCACCACAAATAGATTGATCAATAACGCGACCGCGATTATAGATAGACATACGATTTTAAATTTGGACATCTTTTCACCTCCTTTTTGTTCTTAGCTGATTAAATTATTATCTGCCTAGATATAGCGACTATCAATCTATACACATCACCTCCTATTCTAGGAAAGATCAAGCTAACGGCTATAATAAGAATGAAATTCATACAGGATCTATTGATAATATAGTATATTTAGACATGTATTCTCCAATAATTATAGCATACTTAGATATTAAAATCAAGTGAATCAATAGCTTACTTGGGAAAACGAATCACATCTCCCTTAGTCTCCAATTGCCTTCGTTATTTATAGCCCGATTAGCTAACCGATCTGCGCGTCGGTTGTCGTTCCTAGATATGTGGAAAACATCAACCTGCTGAAAGCACTTGAGGAGTTGCATAACCTTATCCCATAAGGACTTCAAGTGAGCAGTTCTGACCTTGTATTGTCCTCCCACCTGTCTAGCGACCAATTGGCTATCGGTATGAAGGACAACCCTTTTACTGCCAAGTTTTACAGCCTCTTCTAAAGCCCTAATGACAGCCAGATATTCAGCTTGATTATTAGTAGCCTCACCTATATACTCAGCTACCTCTTGAATGATATTATCATCCTCATCCCTTATAGTGACCCCTATTCCAGCCTTCCCTGGATTATTTCGAGAGGCTCCATCAGTATTGATGATCACCTTATCCAATAGCTTCATGATAAGCCCCACCTCAATCTTCAATAATCGATCTTAAATTAGCCTTTCCAATACATAAAACGACCGCAATTCTCGCAGTATGTGATCTCCTCCCCGGCTTTGAGTCGATTTAGAAAACTGGGAGGTAAGGAGATATGGCAACCAGGACATATAGTATTAGTCACCTCAACTATGGCGATCCCTCCTTTTCTTTCCCTCATATACTCATATCTCTTCAGTAAGATAATATCTATTTCGATCCTAGCTTTCTCCCGTCTCTCGGATAGAACCTCACTTTCGCTCTTTAACTTCTTCAATCGCTTCTTATAATCCTCTATCTCCCTTATTAAGATTTCCTCTTGCTTTTTGCTTTCCTCTCTCTCCCCCTCTATCTGAGGAGTTAATTCCTCCAAACCGATCATCAGTTCAAGCACTCTATCTTCTAACTCTCCTCCCCTCTTCTTTACATTCTCAACCTTATGCTCCAATTGTGCCAATTCCCTACTGCTCTTCGATCTCCCTCCATAGATCTCACTCTCATACTTCTCCTGCTCGGCGGCTAAAGATTTCAAATCCATCTCCCTCAATCTCAATTCCCTTTTGCTCTTCTCAAAGCTATCCTCCCGCTCCTTAAATTTCGCTCTAACCTGCTCTAACTTCTCCTTGAGCTCAGCCTGTTGCTGAGGCAATCGTCGAATCTCATCCCTCAGTTTATCGAGCTTGCTATCTAGCCCCTGCAAATCGACTAGCCCCTCCAACTGTTCATTCAAAATAGACACCTCCCCGCTTAGAAGACAGAAAATGGCTAAATCTATTTTCTATCTTCCCCCTCGATATTCTACTGCATTGAAGATATTCTCGATAGTCAGAGGATCTATCGTTGCATCTCGGCCTCTCTCCCGTATCTCGACGAATCCTTGACTTAAATTATGAGCAATCTCTCGAGGCCAACTTCTCACCCCTCCTGAAAGAGTATAATATCCTCTGAAGGGGAAGATCCTTCCAATTATACACTGACCATCTTGAAGTTGATAGGTAGCTCTCTTCTCCCTCACTTCATATTCCTTATCATCTGCTAAGTTGCGAAGAGTGAAGCCATATCCCCTCTCTATATTCTTAACCTCGAAGATGCCGAAGATGTTTTTATTGAATCCCTCATATATCTCCCTATCCTCCTCGCCGAATTTATCCTGATTTATGTGGAGGAAATGTTCAAAGGGAGTCCTTCCCCCCAGTCTCTTCAACGGATTATCGAAGATGAACCACTCGATATGTCTGCCAATAGCCGTCTTTATCTCATGCTCGCTACTATACCGGGGGAGCTTACCCCCGAAGAATTTCTTCTGGGTCTTATTTAACTCCCTCTTAAGATCTAACTCAGCAGGAATAGACCAAATCCTCTCTAAATAATCAGCTGGATTAGCCTCAGCCACAATTATTCATCTCCTTCTCATAGGTCTAACCTTTTTTGTCTTAAGGTAGAAACCAAATTCACCTGACCAGATCGGTCAGGTGAATTTGGTTCATAGTATATTTTACCTCTTTCATCGAGGAGTGTGGTTCTACTTCAGTTTTATAAATACCTAGGGGCTCCTCTCCCCTATCGACGGTCCCCCCATCATACCCTGGGATTATATGAGAGTTTTTAAAGCTATCTAACATATCTTGATTATCAGCAACCATTCCCTACTCGCCTCTATCTATGTACCTGGGTAAAGTGAAATAAAAAGTACTCCCTTTGCCTACCTCGCTCTCCATCCATGCTTGCCCCCCATGTTTTAAGACTATAGACTTCACTATAGCTAATCCGAGGCCTGTTCCTTCTATCTGTTGGGTATTCTTGCTCCTCACCCTATAGAATCTATCAAAAATACGCTCCTGATCTATAGGATCGATCCCTATTCCTGTATCTCTCACACTCATTACTACCCACCTATCTCCTTCCTGGATCTCGATCGTTATATTCCTTCCCTGAGGAGTGTACTTTATAGCATTGCTCACAAGATTATCGACCACCTGCTTGAGTAAATTTCTATCTCCTTTGACAATGACGGGGGATACAGAGCTAGGCTTAAATTCTATATCTATATCTTTATTAGTAGCTTGCACTTTGAAATCTGACAGGGTCCCGGTGATAATATCCACTAGATCACATTCACTAAAATTTATCGCTTCCGCATCTATTCTAGCCAAGTTCAGGATATCTGAGATCAGGGTTGCCATATTATCTGATAAATTAACGATCTCATTGGAAAATTCTTGCTGTTTATCGTTTAGCTTCCCAGTCATTCCATTGGCTAAAACTTCGGCGTAGAATCTAATGGCGGTAAGAGGAGATTTCAAACCATGCGAGACCAGGGATACAAAATCCGATCTCATCCTATCAACTTCCTTGAGGTAAGTTATATCTTGAAGAACTGCTACATAACCTATTACTTTATAATAAAGTCCCTTCATCGGTGAGATAGTTACATAAAACATTCTACTATCATTTGACATCTCACCAGTTATAATATTCTCCCTCTCAATCGCCTTAGAAAATAGGTCTTCTAAATAATCGTTTTTGATCGCTTCGGTAAATAACAATCCTACGATCTGAGAGGATTTTACTTCAAAAAGCTCCTCAAAGGAGGGATTAACTAATATTATTTTTTCCCGTTCATCAATAGCAATGACCGCCTCAGCAATGCTATTTAATATCGTGCCCGTCTTCTCACTCTCACCTCTCAAACTGTTAAGTAACTCGAAGTTTTTAATGGCAATAGCAGATTTATTAGCGCAAAAATTCAGATCTTCAATTGTATCCTCTGAAACTTCAAAACTTGAGTCAGCGATGATATCTATAACCCCTATAGTCCTACCCTCAGTTTGAATCGGAATAAATATCCTAGTCCCATATAAACCGTATTTATTATTTAATTCCCTATCTAATCTACGATCAGATCCATCATCGATAATAATGATCTGTTTCTCCCTCCAAATATATGATAATATATTCTCCTGGGGATCGGGTTTATCATATAGCTTATATACCATCTCCCTCATAAGACTTTGAGGAAGAGCTAGTCCTACCCTACCCCTTATCGTTCTATCTTCCTTATCAACTAAAGCTAATCCCATCCTCTTAAATCCAAATATATTCCTAATACAGAACAGGATCTCCTTCAATAGATCGTCCAGATTACTCTTGGAATACATCTTCTCACTTATGTTATATAATTCAGTAATAGCCATTCTTCTGGTGCTTTCCAGTAGAGCAAGCACTGCCTCCACCCCACCCTCGGCATTTACAAGAGGCAGAAGCCTAACCTTGAAGTGGTCTTTCTTATAGCTTAGAGGTTCTCCTGAACTAAAGATACGATTAAAATCTTCTTCTCTATTAAGCTTATCTAGAAATTTAGATAAGCCGAAGAGATTCTTACCTAACGCCTGCTGCCTAGATATACCAGTTATCGCCTCTAACTTCTTATTCCAATCAAGGACAGTAAAAGCCCGATCGACTGAGTATATCCCCAGTTCCGTATTACCCATAACATTTTCTTTGAAAGCTTTTAATAACATCATTTCGATATCTTTAATCATATTCCTTATAAGTCGAATTATTGGGAAGTTGATATTAGATCTCTCAAGAGATCTAATATCAACAATTGCCTATTCATCAAACCTCTTCTCCACTTTTAATTTCCCGATCTTATCCCTTAGTCTCCTCTAACAGCTCCTTAACTTTCTTCTCTATCCCCTCTAAGATTATCTTAACTATCTTCTCTCCCAGCTCAGGGGAAGCACTAATTCTGGGATCCTCTCCCCCTACTCCTTCGAGTTTCTCATTAAGATCGGGGCTCAACCGAGACATATCGACCAACTCTGGTCGTAAATACATTAAGATCGAGGTCTCCCACTTGGCCGCATGATCACCTCGATAGTTCAACTCAGGAGGGACATCCTCGGGGACTACCTCATATTCGGCAAAGACCCACACCTTAGTAGGGCTAATAGAGGAGAAATGAGAAGCTGTCTCCTTAAGAGCTGCAAGATGCTTCCATCCGTAGTGCCCCGTTAGAACTACGATGACCCGAAAGCCTTCAAAGGAAAGTTGACCTAAGAACTCCGTTAGGACTTGCTGGACGGTCTCCTTTCTAAATTCTAAAGTTCTCCTAAAGCCATAGAGCTGCATCGTCTGATATCCCATCCAGATCGTAGGAAGAACGACTCCTCCTGTTCGCTCCGCCGCTTTATAGCAGATAGCTTCGGCTTTCAATCCATCATTTCCGATAGCTAAATGTTTACCGTGCCATTCCAGCGCTCCCCAAGGGATATAAGCAACGGGGGTCTCCTTCAAGACTTTATCGATCATATAGGGCTGCATATCTTGGTATTTCATTTAGTATTATCCTTTCTTTCCGAGTAATCGTCAACAATTTTCTTATAGATCAAATACTATCTAAGAATTAAAAGAGGGTAGATACATTCTAGTATCCACCCCAATTATCCTACATGTTGATGAGTTATAATCAATTCTGCTCCGCTCAAGTTAGCCTCGCTTACGGCCGCTTCAGAAGCTTTTAGAGATATAATAATCCTATTTATCTCCCTGTTAGCACAACCGGTCTGAAAGCCGGTATTATCCCCTTCCGTAACATAGCTAGGAGGAACTAGAGCTTCTAATACACCACCCTTGATCTTCACAGACAATTATATCACCCGTAAATAGTTTTAGCCTTTTAATCCAGTTATCACAATACCTTGGATAAAGTATCTCTGAGCAAAGAAGAAGACTATCAGGCAAGGCATCATAACCACTAAACTGACAGCCATAAGCATATTCCAATATACCCCTCCCTGCGATCTAAATATCATTAGTCCTAGAGATAAAGTGAACTTAGCACTTCTATTCAAATAGATCAATGGCCCTATGAAATTATTCCAGTTCCACAGGAAGGAGAAGATAGCCACCGCCGCCACCCCTGGTTTAATCAAAGGTAATATCACCCTCAGATAGATCATAAAGTTACTACATCCATCTATCCTTGCCGCATCATCCAACTCTATCGGGACGGTCATAATCAACTGCCTGAGTAGGAATACGAAGAAAGCGCCACCTCCGAAGAAGGCTGGGATGATAAAGGGAAGATATGTATTTATCCAACCGAAGTATTTGAAGAGAATAAACTGTGGGATCATCGTTACCTGATAGGGCAACATCATCGTTCCCAAAAGCATCATAAAGAATACATCTCGACCCGGCCAGCGCAGACGAGCGAAGGAAAAGGCAACTAGGGGGGCGCTAACAATCACCCCCAGCACTGCTCCTCCGGTCATTTTGACGGTATTCCAGAAGAACAGGTTGAAATTGTAGTATTCGGTCCAGCCCTCGACATAGTTTTCCCAAACTATAGGATTGGGGATCCACTTGGGAGGATAATCAAAGACCTGTTCGCTGACCTTCAAAGAAGTAGATACCATCCAGAAGAAGGGGGAGAGAAAAACAAGAGCTCCGGTAATTACAATTACATATAAGAGAATCCTTAAAATCACCATCTGAGCCTTGAATATCTTCCCTCTTCTTATATCCCTTTTTATATTTCTCGCTCTTATCTCACCTGTAGTCACCTCTAATTTACCTCCCTCTGACCGCTCCTGAGTAATATACCCATCTAGACGAACTCTTGAAGATGAGAATCGTCAACCCCATGATTATGAGGAACATAATCCACGCCATCGCCGAGGCGGAGCCCATCTGCAGGAAGCTGAAAGCTTTTTGATATAGATACAAGGCATAAAGGAGAGTGCTATTAAGAGGACCTCCCCCGGTCATAATGAAGGGTTGAGTGAATACCTGCAGGGCATTGATCATTCCCATAATAAGATTGAAGAATATAACCGGTCTCATCATAGGTATAGTTATATGGTTAAATTGACTCCAGAGTCCAGCCCCATCGATCTTTGCCGCCTCGTATAGCTCGGTAGGAATCCCTTGCAAGCCAGCTAAGTAGATCACCATACCGCCTCCTGCTCCCCAGGTGCTCATCAGGATAAGGGATGGCTTCGACCACTTCGGATCTTGTAACCATAATGGTCCCATTACCCCTATCTTCTCTAGCAAAATGTTGATCAACCCCATCGAAGGATCTAAAACCCAAACCCATAGAATAGCAACTGCGACTCCAGAGATAACCGCGGGCAGATAATAGATCGTCCTAAATAGAGACATCGCCAATATTTTTTGATTGAGGAGCATAGCGATCGTTAAACCGATTATTATTCCCAGGGGCACCGCGAAGATGGTGTAATACAGACTATTATATAGGGATGTCCAAAACAGTTGATCTTGAAATAGATTTATATAATTTTTCACTCCTACCCAATAGAATTCGCTGTATATGTCATAACGGAAGAAACTTATCACCAAAGAGGCAAGGATGGGACCGAGGCTGAAGAAGAGAAAGCCCAATAGCCAAGGAGAAGCAAATAGAAATCCATCTATAGCCTCTCGACGAGCCATCCTGCTCATCTTATACCGCTTAGCCAATTTGCTTATCCTCCTTTAGAAATCGAAGATGAAAATCAAGTGGTCGTCGGGTTGAAAAACCCACGAACCCAAATGATACAAACACACATAGGGGAGAAATTTTAAACCATACACAAAAAATGGATACAAAAACCCAGAAGGAGTAATAG
>CAZSTA010000033.1:23272-24996 GCA_964609495.1 uncultured bacterium
ATCCTCCTTTAGATATCGAAGATTAAAATCATGTGGTCGTGGGTTTTTCAACCCGACGACCACTATTGATCCTACCACTCTTCGGGAAGAATTTTGACCCATTCCTCATAGACTGTATCCAAAGCCGCTTCAGGAGTCTTCTCTCCCGCGATAGCTAGATCGATCTGATCTCCTAATATTCTGTTCAACACCTCGAAGTCAGGATAGATCACATTGGGACGTCCGTAATCCCCCATAATCTGGGCGAACTTCTGCATAAAGGGAGCGTCCTCAGTCATATACTTTCCATCCATAAGGGACTTACGAGGAGGAACCGAGTTAATGGACTTGGCGATCTCCTCCACGATCTCCTTGCTAGCCATAAACTTGATGAGTTCCCAAGCCTCATCAGGATACTTACTCTGAGAGGATAGCGCAAGCCAGTTGGTGTAAGTAGAAGCCACTCTCTTGCCAGTCGCCTCATCCTTCATTATGGGCAAAGCTACCCCTAAATCGTCCATCTCATCGGGCTTGTTGATCATCAATTCGAAGGGGAACCAACCGTTAGTGCCCATCGAGACCTGATCAGCAGCAAAGGCCGGAATAGTCCCAGCAGTTATAGGAGCAGTTCCAACAGGATAGACAGCTTGATATAACTCTACCATATAACTGAGAGACTCTGCTGCCTCGGGGGAGTTAATAATGACGTTCTTGTCCTCATCGAAGTAATCTCCTTCAGCCTGCCAAGTGAAGGTCATAAACTCTTGAACTCCCGCTAATCCTTTGAGTCGAGCGACATCATAGCCCGCTCGCATTGTTCTTCTACCCTTTTGGATCGTTAGCTTCTTAGCAGCTTCTAATTGCTCAGCCCAGTTATTGGGCGGAGCATCGGGATCAAGACCGACCTCCTCAAAGTGGGATATTCTATAGTTTAGGGTTCTGACCTGGGTGTAGATAGGAAGCCCATAGTAATGCCCTTCCCAGCGCGAGGTATGGAAGGCCGCATCGAAGAAATCGTCTAACTCAGGATAATCCTTTAGATAATCATCGATCCCGTAAAGCTCCTTCTTATTCACCATCTCCAGAATATGCTCCGAGCCACCCTCGAAGACGTCAGGGGCTATACCTGCAGAATAGGCAGCCGCTAGCTTCTGAGCACGTTGCTCGCCCCATCCCATACCTTGATACTCAACTTTGACATTGGGATGTTCCTTCTCGAAGTCGGGGACCGCAATCTCGTTAAAGAACTTCGTGGACTCTGGAGTATAACTTGACATCCAGAACTGCAAACTTATCTTCTCTTGAGCAGAAGATGTAACAGCAAAGATCAAACCTAAAACCAAAACAGCCACTAAAACAACTCTCTTCATCTTTACTTCTCCTTTCTAGTTTGTTGTTTTTTAAAATCGCTTAATTCACCTAAAGCGTTAATTTATAATCCCCAATTATCCGCTTTTTCCTTCACCATCTTCCCTCTTAAATGGTGGGCGAAACAGGACTCGAACCTGTGACCTCATGCTTGTAAGGCATGCGCTCTAGCCAACTGAGCTATTCGCCCGTAGATGAGAATGGTGGGCCCACTAGGACTCGAACCTAGGACCGTCCGGTTATGAGCCGGATGCTCTGACCAACTGAGCTATGGGCCCCTTGTAAGACAGAGAAATTATTGTGGAGATCAAACTATATTTCTCGATGCATATAAAATTAGGGACTCGGAAAACATTGGATATCACTCCCAACTCCTC
>CAZSTA010000034.1:0-20136 GCA_964609495.1 uncultured bacterium
TGAGCTCACTTTCAGGAATCACGAAATCGTCGCCCCACTCTATATAGACCGGCTCGATAAGTTCTGCGTCGGGGGAGAGATTTTTCTCTATATTCTCTACAAACATATCAAATTGCTTCTTGCCTCTTTGCCTATCGGCTTCTGGCGTCAAGTTCTCTTTCTCCCCAACTCGGCATGGCCCCTCATACGAAGCGCTGTGGATAAGTTGGGATAATACAGGCTTGATGTTCACCTTCACGTCAATTGGCTTTACCCTGTTCATACTTACTACCTCCTTGATGTTTTTTGTTGACTATATGAGACCAATAGACCTCCATACTGAGCATTTTAAATCTTCCCTATTTTGGTTCTTGCCGAATTAATAAGGTTATCAAAGAATCTTGTTAATTATAACCCTCCCCCTAACCCCCCTCCCATCGAGGGAGGGGGGAATAAAGAGCTTTAGCTCAATCTCAGTGTTCCCTCTCCCCTCGTGGGAGAGGGATAGGAAGAGGGGGGAATTAGTCTTTAACTCCCTAACGAAGAACCAAGAATATGATACCCCTGATTATAAGTTCAAAAACCAAATTAAGGGCAATTCCAAATAACTATATTATATCAGATGTGGGGTAGTTGTCAAGCTCTTAGTAAGGGAAGTTCAAAACCTAATCTGCTCTCGAACATCTCCGACAAAATAGTCAAAAACTTCTCTGAAATTACTTAATCTATTCTCAGCCCGAAGTTCTACATGCTTCCAATTAATCTTAAATACTTGTATTTACGCTTTAATTCGGATATAATATAAAGAGCAATTATATATCTATAACGAAAATTTGCCCAAAAAGGAAGGCAATAATCATTCTCTATGAGATTTTTTTAGTAAATGGAGGTATCTGCTATGACTGATCAAACGCAAGCATCTCTAGCTCAACAAAGGATTGAAGCTGATAAACTTGTAATAGAGGCAAAGGATCGAGAAATATTGCGGCGCCTAGCTGGTCGGGTTGCTGAATTGGCAATACGACCTATCGAAGATGAGAGACGAAAACTCTGGTATCAGCACAATGCGTTGGGGGCTACTCGTCCCCTCATTTTTTGTGACCCCGAGAACGGTTGGAACGAGATTATCACCAAAGACCACTTGCAATGCAGGGGAGAACTAGCCCGAGAATGGGAAATGACCTTACGCAAGGAAATATTTTGGGGGAAATCGATGGGTGATGACCGAGTAACTGAGCCACATTTCGACATCCCTTATGTATATGTCGAAAGCGATTGGGGAATGCACGAAACGATAATTGGTGGGGAGAACGGTGGCTCTTATGTTTGGGATGCACCCCTAAAATCTTACGATGACCTCGGCAAACTACATTATCCCCAGATTTTCGTGGATTATGAAGCGACCAATAAACTTCTCTCACTAGCAGAAAGGATCTTGGGTGACTTGTTAACGGTGCGACTCAAAGGGAAATGGTGGTGGACTCTCGGTATGACCTGGACATTAGTTAACCTTCGTGGTCTTGAACAGATCTTTTTTGATATGCATGACTATCCGAATGAGCTCCATCAACTGATGAGTGTTCTGCGCGACGGGACCCTGGCCAAACTTGACTTCCTCGAAGAAAACGGCCTGTTGAGTTTGAATGACGATGGAACGTATGTAGGCTCAGGAGGATTTGGTTATACCCGGGAACTGCCTCAGGAAGATTTTGATGGCAAAACAGTTCGCACCCAAGATATGTGGGGATTCTGCGAAAGTCAAGAAACCTCTACGGTTTCACCAGATATGTTTGCCGAGTTTGTTTTTCCATATCAATTGCCCATTCTCGGACGGTTTGGGTTGAACTGTTACGGCTGTTGTGAGCCATTAGATAAACGTTGGTACGTAGTGAAGAACATACCTCGACTTAGGCGGGTTTCCGTCTCCCCTTGGTCCGATTTAGCTGATATGGCTGATAATCTCGGCGATCAGTATATCTATTCGATGAAGCCAACTCCCACCGACTTGGCTATACCGTCTTTGAACGAGGAGCACGTCCGCGCTAAACTGCGCAGAGCTTTGCAAATCACTCGTAATTGCCGGGTCGAGATAATAATGAAGGACAATCATACGATCGGCAACAATCCCCAGAATGTAATCCGTTGGTGCCAAATTGCTCGTGAAGAAGTCGAGGCAATCTAAGTGCATTTGTAACCTCATTTCCCCCTATAGAATGTGATATCGAAGGGTATGTATTGAGGCAAGATTACCCCTTTTTATCCACAAAGTGAGGGGGCTGGCAGGTCAGAAGACCCGCCAGCCCCTGAATAGACTCATTTCCGTTATTGGAATTATAATTAGGGTCTGAAGCTGGCTGTTCTGAACTTCTTCAAATAATCAGGTGATCTAGCAGGCTCTATGCGCACTGCGCAGAACTTGTATTCGGGGATCTTGGCTATGGGATCTAAGGCAGGATTAGTCAAGATATTAGCGGCAGCATCAGCGAAGTGGAAGGTCATAAAGACTACCCCCGCCTTTGGTCTATCAGTTACCTCTGCCCTAGCTATGATACGTCCTCGTCGAGAGGTAACTCTCACTAGATCACCATCGGATATATTGTATCGCTTAGCATCAGCAGGGTTAAGCTCGACCAATCCCTCGGGATAGATCGCATCAATAGCTGATCTCCCCGTCATCGTTCTGGTGTGGAACTGATATAAAACTCGACCAGTGGTGAAGACAAGGGGGAATTCCTCATCCGGCTCCTCGGCTGGAGATATGTAATCCACCGCACTGAACTTGCCCAGTCCTCTGCTGAATTCCCCCTGGTGCAAGATTTTAGTGCCTGGATGATCGACATCTGGACATGGCCATTGAAGCCCCTTCTTATCTAAACGGTTATAGCGAATCCCACCATAGATCGGGGTGAGCGAAGCTATTTCATTCATAATCTCCGCTGGAGAATCATAGTGCATAGGATAACCCATTCTAGTCGCTAGATCGCATACGATCTTCCAATCATCCCGCGTCTCTCCGGGTAATTCGATAGCCTTACGCACCCGCTGGATGCGTCTCTCGGTATTAGTGAAAGTTCCGTCCTTCTCAGCGAAGGATCGACCAGGCAACACTACATCTGCCAATTTAGCGGTCTCCGTGAGGAATATATCTTGAACGACCAGAAAGTCGAGCTTCTCCAAGCTCTCCCTAACATGATTTATATCAGGATCGCTTACCATCGGGTTTTCGCCGACGATGAACATCCCCTTTATCTTCCCCTCCCCAGCCGCATTTACCATCTCGACGATTGTTAATCCTGGCTCAGAGGGTAAAGGAACTCCCCAGGCCTCCTCAAATTTTCTGCGTATTACATCATCAGTAACCTTTTGATACCCAGAGAAGACATTCGGCAATCCTCCCACATCACATGCGCCTTGGACATTGTTCTGACCGCGTAAGGGATTGACTCCTCCTCCCTCGAGGCCCATATTGCCCAAGAGCATCTGAAGATTAGCACAGGAGAGGACGTTCTGATGTCCATAAGTATGTTGAGTGATCCCCATCGCATAGAGAAGAGAACTCGGTCGATTATTCCCCAATATCTTCGCCGCTTCCACGATATCACGGGCGGGAACACCGGTGATCTTCTCCACATATTCCGGATTGTATCTCTCAATGGTAGCTCTGAACTCCTCAAATCCCTCGGTTCGAGTTTCAACGAACTCCTTATCCCATAGATCAAGAGATAAGATCACGTTCATCAGACCGTTGAGAAGAGCTATATCAGTGCCTGGTTTCTGTTTAAGATGGATAGTGGCGAATTTGCTCAACTCGATAGAGCGAGGATCAGCTAGAACGAGCTTTACCCCTCTCAGAACCGCCTGCTTTATCAACATCCCAATGACTGGATGCTGTTCAGTAGTATTACTGCCGATGATGAAATAGGATCTAGCTTTAGTGGCAATATCCTCAATTGAATTCGTCATCGCTCCGCTACCAAATGCTGTGACCAGACCGGTCACTGTAGGAGAGTGTCAGAGGTGAGCGCAGTGATCTATGTTATTAGTCCCGATCACTGCCCGCGAGAACTTCTGAACTAAGTAGTTCTCCTCATTGGTGCACTTAGCGGAGGTGAATACACCAAAGGCATCGCTACCCTCCTTCTCCTTGATCTCGTTGAATTTGCTCGCAACTAGATCCAGAGCCTCATCCCAGCTAGCCTCTACAAACTCGCCCTCCTTCTTAATAAGCGGTTCGGTAAGGCGATCGGGACTATGCACGAAGTCCCATCCGAAGCGTCCCTTCACACATAAGAAGCCCTTATTAGCGGGAGCGTCCCAGTTGGAGGTAACTTTGACTATCTTATTATCCTTGACGTTGAGATCGAAGGAACACCCCACGCCACAATAGGAGCAGGTAGTGGTGATCTTCTTAAGCTCCCAAACTCTTCCCTTTCCAACAGCTCTCTTTTCAGTAAGCGCACCTACCGGACAGACAGCTATACACAACCCACAAAATACACAAGGGGATTCTTTTAAATCCCCATCAAAAGCTGTCCCCACCTTAGAGGTGAATCCTCTATTGATAATCCCTATCGCATCTCGGATCTGAAGCTCTTGACAGGCGCGCACGCAACGACGACAGAGAATGCACTTGTTATAATCCCGCTCGATAAAGGGATTAGCATCATCTATGGGATAGTGATGCATCTCTCCCCTAAACTCAGTGTCCTTTATCTCATATTTATAAGCTAAATCCTGCAGAACACAATTCCCATTTTGCTCACAGGTCAAACAATCGAGCGGGTGATCGGACAAGAGTAGTTCTAGGACAAACCTTCTCGCCCTTATCACCCTCTCAGAATCGGTCCAGACCTCCATCCCTTCGCTGACCGGAAAACTACAAGCTGGCTGTAAGACCCGCTGTTTAGCTACCTCTACCAAGCAGATACGGCAAGCTCCTTCTGGCTTAAGAGCAGGATGATAGCAGAGAGTAGGAATATCAATCCCAATACTTTGAGCCGCCTCCAAGATAGTGCTTCCCGCTTCCGCTTGCACCTCCCTATCATTTATCTTCAGATTTACCATTGGCATTGCTCATCCCCCTAACTTACCTATTATTTTCTTCTCCTTCGCAAAAGCCAAGTAATATCATAAACATTGCTCTTCCCACAGCTCTCTTCTCCAACCTGACTTACTATTCTATCTATATACTATAACATAATAAGGGGACAACTATCCATTTAAACAAGTTCTACCATCTCAATAGCTCTTTGGGGACAAAGTTCTACGCACAATCCGCAACCGGTGCACCTACTGGTGGAGATATGATAGGAATTCTTGCCCTTCTCCGGAGCATCATAGATACATACTCGAGCACATTTACCACAGGCAACACATTTCTTCTCGTCTATTACGGCTTTCCGAGATAGACTTAAGCACACTCCCGCGGGACAACGTTTATTTTTTATGTGCGCTATATATTCGTCTCGGAAATGCCTAAGAGTACTTATAACTGGGTTGGAAGCTCCTTGCCCTAAGGCACAGAGGGAAGTATCAGAGATATATTCGGTCAATTCCTCGAGCGTATCTAGATCCTCCATAGTCCCTTCGCCCTTCGTGATCCGAGTGAGGATCTCCAACATTCGGCGAGTGCCTATCCGACAGGGGGTACACTGCCCACAGGATTCATCCTGAATGAATTCCATGAAGAAGCGAGCGACATCAACCATACAGGTATCCTCGTCCATTATGATCATCCCCCCAGAGCCCATCAGACTGCCAGCCTCAATGAGAGAATCGAAGTCGATAGGAACATCGAGGAACTCTATTGGCAGACATCCCCCCAATGGCCCTCCCGTCTGAACCGCCTTGAACTGCTTATCGTCTAGCATCCCTCCACCAATATCGTAGATAACCTCGCGCATAGTGATCCCCATTGGGACTTCGATCAACCCAGTGTTCTTGACCTTACCAGCGATGGCAAAGGTCTTAGTCCCTTTAGACTTCTCCGTCCCCATACTAGCGAACCAATCTGCCCCCCTCAGGATTATCTGAGGAATATTGGCCAAAGTTTCCACGTTATTAACCAGGGTCGGTTTTCCCCAGAGTCCTTTCTGGGCGGGAAAAGGAGGTCTCGGTCTTGGTTCACCGCGTCGTCCCTCGATCGAGGCGATCAGGGCTGTTTCCTCCCCACAGACGAAAGCACCAGCTCCGATTCTCAGCTCGATATCGAAGGAGAAGCCCGAACCCATAATATCCTCGCCTAGCAATTCCATCCGACGAGCTTGAGGAATAGCTATCGATAAATTCTCTACAGCTTGTGGATACTCCGCTCTAACGTATATATAACCCTGACTCGCCCCTGTTGCATAGCCTGCGATCGCCATTCCCTCAAGGACGCCATGAGGATCCCCCTCCAGAACGGATCTGTCCATAAAAGCCCCGGGGTCTCCCTCATCTCCATTGCATATTACATATTTAATATCGCTCTCCGGAGCCCTGGTGAATCTCCACTTCAACCCAGTAGGGAAGCCTGCCCCTCCTCTCCCCCTTAATCCTGATTTCATAACCTCCTCGATCACCTGCTCAGGAGTCATCTCAGTGAGCGCTTTACCCAAAGCCATATAGCCATCTCTAGCGATATATTCCTCTATCCTCATAGGATTAATGATCCCACAATTTCTGAGAACAACTCTTACCTCTTTGGGATGAGGTGAACCTAACTCGCTAACTTTCTCCTCGGTCTCAGTATATAGGAGATGTTCGATCACCTCTCCTCCGATAAGGTGTTTATTTACGATATCACCTACATCCTCAAGGGAAAGGTTTACATAAGTAACTTTCTCTGGATATATCTCTATCTCTGGGCCAACCTCACAGTGGCCAACCTTAGATACCTCAATTACCTCCACCTTGTCCTTCAATCCATTAGAGTATATCTCTTTGAACAATACCTCTTCAAGCTCTCTACTTCCCTTAGATAAACATTCCTCATCTGTGCATATTAAAATCACTCTCTTCTCATCTCTTAATCTATCTAATTTTGAAAACTGCTCTTTGATCTCCCCGAGCTTATCCAATGATATCGCCATTTCTTTTCTTCTCCTCCCATCATAGAGAACTTCTGATTTTATTTATACTCCTTCAGGATTTCCATAACATTGGAGGGAGTAAGGCCGCCATGCACCTTCTCATCTACTATCATCATCACTGGAGCTTTACTGCAATTACCTACACAGCGACATGTTTCCAGAGTATATCTCATATCGGGGGTGGTCTCATTTACATCGATACCCAATTCCCTCTTCAGCTTCCGCAGAATTCTAGGGGCTCCGCGCACGTAACAAGCGGTTCCTAGACAGACCTCGATCCTATGTCTTCCTCGGGGTTTAGTAGTGAATAGGGTGTAGAATGATACTACTCCATAGATAACCGTAGGAGAGATATTTAGCTTCTCCGCTATATAATCCTGTAATTCCTTAGGCAGATAGCCGTATAGCCCTTGAGCTTGGTGTAATATCGAGATAAGAGAACCTTTCTTCCCCTTCTCCCTCTCTATTATCCGATCTAGCCTAGCTTTATGTTCTTCGAGATCTAATTTGCTGCTCACCTTTGGCATTAAGTGAATACCTCCTTTGCTCATATATATTCCCCAGGGGGAATATAAGATGTGATATCTATCTCCTTCCGAATCGGATGCCATCGGGCAACTTTAATCCATTCGCTCCCTCCCTCTTTAGAGACACTAATTTTCTAGGTTTCTGAAAAATAAGTATATACTCGTGGACCTTATTAATCCTAAAGACATACGGATAGCCCAGAGGTCTCAGATTATTATATTCCTGACGGCGATCCCATATTATTATATCATCAAAGATAAAACCTACTTCCTGCATCATCAAGGCAATGTCTATATGAAATGGATAAAACTTCGCTTTCTTTCTGATATCCATCACTATTATTATACAATATTTTCCATCTTTTAAAACCTCAAATACATAGCTAAAAACTTCTTGCAAAGCATCTATAAACTTTCGATAATCTTTTATCTTCCCTAAGTCCTCTTTAGTATCACCATAATCCCTAACATCCTTGTAATCAGCAGTTCGCTTTTGGCTTAGTATATCCCAGTAGGGAGGAGACGTTAGGCACATATCCACGGAGTTCGGTTTTAAATATTGCAATAGTTCCCTGGCATCTGCCCTATATATCTTATAATTTCTCCCTTCGCCAATATCAAATAGCTCCTTCTGCATAAGCCTATCCTCAGCTATCTTAATAAACTCCTCAGATATTTCAAACCCAATTCCTTCCTTACCGACTCTTTTAGCGGCTATAATTGTGCTACCACTACCCATAAAGGGATCAAGGATGACCTTCTCTTCTTCCCTAGTAAATATCCTTATCAGCCTATCAGTGAGCTGGAGGGGAAACATAGCCGGATGGCTTATCTTAATTTCCTCGGAGCTCTTTTTAATATCGTTCCAGACACTGATCGAATATTGAAGCCAAGTTTTGCCATCCAATTCATTACATCTATTTAAATTCCGATCTTTTCTACTCTTAGAGTCCATCTTTAATTTGCTTATAGTAGCATTATGATCATATTCTCTCAAAGAAATCACTCCTCCTCTTATCTTAACCAGAATCTCTATCATCAGCTATCTTCTAGTAGAGATCACTTTCCTATCCTGAGAGATTTTCTGTCCCTTGTAGCCTCTCTCGATAGGAAGAAAGTCAAATCCGCGAATTCTCCAGCTAAATCTACATTCCGTATAATAACCCCCTCTGGAACCATAAGCGCTCGAGGAGCGAAATTCAAGATCCCCTTGATCCCCTTATCAACCAATTCATCTACTACCTGCTGAGCTTGAGAGGCAGGAACAGCGACTATTCCCATCTCTATTTCCAGCTTCTCTACCACCTCTCCCATTTTCTCTAAATCTTGGATCACCAAAGGCCCTATTCGTTTACCTATCTTATTCGGATCCCTATCCAGAGCGGCTACAATAAACAGATTTCTAGCCGCGAAGCCCTGATATCTAATTAGAGCTGAACCTAAATTCCCAACTCCTACAAGGACAATCTTCCAGCTTCTATTGAGCCCCAAAATATCATTTAAATTTCCCGATAGATCCCTAACGTTATACCCTACTCCTCGTTTTCCAAATTCCCCGAAATAAGCTAAATCTTTCCTAATCTGACACGGATTCACCCCTACTTCCTCAGCTAAAACCTGAGAGGAAACAGTTGTTACCTCTCTATCTACTAAGCGAGAAAGACATCTCAGATATAGTGATAAACGTTGCACCGTCGGCTTAGGGATCATTGGCACGATTCTGTAAACTTTTTTTTGCTTGTTTTTATTATAACGTTTTTGAGATGGAATGTCAACAATTATTGCTCCTATCAAATGTATGATTTTAAGGAGAATCTGGTTTACCAAATTGGATAAACTATAATAATTTAGGAAGTAGGTTGATAAGTTTCCTTCGATGAGGTATAATTATTATGAGATTTAAATCATAAACTCTCTTTATCTTCATAGTAAAGGAAGTGAGGCTTTGGCAAAGAAATGTATAGTTGTAAAGCTAGGAAGTAATATCCTGATCGATAAAGAGGGAAGGTTGAATGAGGAAAGGATAAATAATATAGCTAAGGAGTTAGCCGATCTCCGCCATCGAGGTAATGATATGATCTTAGTTACCTCTGGAGCTATTGGAGTGGGAATGAGAAAACTAAAGCTCTCCAAGCGTCAAAAGAGCATACCTCTAAATCAAGCTACGGCTGCGGTTGGGCAGGGGTTGCTTATGCGAGCTTATGAGAGTATCTTCGCTCGCTATGATCAAGTAATAGCTCAAATTCTGCTCACCCGCGAGGATCTTGAGGCTCGCAATCGTTATCTCAACGCTCGACATACTATCTCCACCCTGTTGGGACTTGGAGTAATTCCCGTCATTAATGAGAATGATACGGTAGCTGTGGAAGAGATAAAGTTCGGTGATAATGATAATCTCTCCGCCCTCGTTGCCTCTCTAATCGGAGCAGATCTGTTGATTAACCTCTCGGATACAGAAGGTTTATATACAGGAGATCCTAAATGTGATGAGAATGTTAGCTTGATCGCTCAGGTGGATAGATTAACCCCGGAGCTAGAGGAGATAGCAGGAGGAGCGGGAAGCGAGGTCGGAAGTGGGGGGATGATCACTAAACTTCAAGCTGCGAGAACAGCCACTAGCTCTGGTATTGATATGGTAATCGCTAATGGAACGAAGGATAATGTTATTATGAGAATAGTAGAGGGAGAGGGGATCGGAACATCATTTAAATCCCCTATAGATAAGGTGGAAAGTCGCAAGAGATGGCTCTTCGCTCTATCGCTGATAGGCAAGATAAAAGTGGATAAAGGAGCAGAGGAAGCGATCTCGAAAAGGGGCAAGAGCCTACTAGCTTCGGGGATAGTCGCAGTTAGAGAAACCTTCAAAGTTGGTGATGCAGTGCTGTTGGTCAATAAGCAAGATAGAGGGATAGCTAGAGGATTAGTCAACTATTCCTCAGAAGAGATAGAGAAGATAAAAGGGCATAAGTCATCTGAGATAGAGGATATACTGGGCTATAAATACTTTGATGAGGTAATTCACCGAGATAATATGGTCCTAAGCCTATAAAGGATATGCTATGAACTTTCAGATAATTCTCTAGCCAATTGTAATTCTCTCCAAAGCCCCATAGATACGATTCCTCCCACGATCAAATTGGTGTAAAAGGTGAATATACTCCAGATAGCTACAAACGCTCCCAGAAGGTAAGAAGGGATCAAGGAAACAAAAAAGGCCGCGAGTCCAGCCTCAGATATTCCAGTTGCTCCCGGAGTGGGAGCGATAAGGGTCAGGAAGTAGAAAGCGATCTGCCTAATGAATATGGGCAGAAAAGGGACAGACTGTCCCATCCCCTTTAGAATGATCATCACTAAGTATATAATCGTCATCCATCGGAGCGCTGTGCATAGTAGGGCAAGGACAGCCTTTATCCCTCCTCTGCGGATGAAGAACCACATCCCATCGTGGAACTCCTCAACCTCCTTGTGGAGTTGAGCAGATACCTTCTCTATCCGCTCTTCTGAGAATAGGCGTCGTAAAAGGGACCAATCCAGTATTTTCTCTATTACATTGCTAAATAACTCCACTCTGAAGAGGGAGAGAAGTAGAATCGTGGTGAGGATCAGGAAGAGAAGGATAAAGGCCCAGGAGACAGCGATAAAGTCTTTATCATTACCATATATATTTTTGGACATGAAAAAAGCGATAGGTCCGGTTATGGCAAAGAAGACTAATTCTAAAAAACCCTGTTCTACAACTACAGCGATTGCCTTACCCGGAGGAACGATATTCTTCTTCGAGAGAATGAGAATTTGAACAGGGCCCCCTCCTACTCGACCGGGAGTTATGGAGGATACAAAATTAGTCGCCATAATCATCTTCAACGTCATATTTAAACCTATCTTCTCCCCATGGATTCTGACCAAAAGCATTATACGAAAAGCGGCTATAAGCCAAGAGAGTATAACCGCTAGAATCGCTAAAGGTAAATAGGTGAGATCAAGTCGCCTTAGATTCGACCAAGTTTCCTTCTCAGAGGTGAGAAGAAAGAGAGCAATTATAGCTACAATACTTATGCTAATGGCGATCCTCAAGCCCCTGACAAAATTTTTATGCATACTTTCTCTCTTTTGTGAATTATTCGGCTAGGGATGCATATAGAATCGGGGATCAAAATGATTTCAGATCGAATTATAATCCCCCCTCACCCTGGCCCTCTCCCACGAGGGGAGAGAGATAGGTTTTTTTTCGCTGTGGAAGAGGTCATTCTCGGATAGTTGCCACGCTTTTTTCTAGTTAACTGAGGCTTTTTAGATTTTAACACAAATTATCATATTTGTCAAAAGGTTTTAGTTTGGCAAAAGTTTATGACCGCTTGTCGGCACTGTTGAACTTTCAACCTGAGATGCTCGTTGACTAAATCCTTTGGCTTGGTCAATCTATCATATATATCGAGTCCCTCCTCGAGCCTGCCCTTCTGACAATATAATAATAATATCCAAGTATAATCTAATAATTCGTTCACTACGGTAGGGGTGTATAGACCCTTTGGATCCAATCCTTTGCCGTTTATAACCTCGCTATATCTACTTTGAATTATGTTATCATAATATCTCCCGAACATCTCATTTACTCGCATATAGTGATCTCTAATCCACATATAGATAGCTGGAGGATAGATATATTTGTAATTGGGAAGGTCTAAGCCCGGATCCCCAAAATCTTGAAGTACTATTATCTCATAGAAACCATCATTATTAAGATCCACAATAGCTTCCCCTGGGCTTTCCGCCGGAATATCGATAACTTCCTCAAATCTTCCCTCCTTATCCCGGTGATATATCTTTACAGACGCACAGCCGAAGCAATTCCCTCCTGTATTCCTGGCTATTATAAGTTCATTAACTCCATCACGAGTTAGATCCCTTGCTGAATATATCTCCAATCCATAGTCCGCCACTGATAAAACTTCCCGATAATGCCCAAGAGTTTGCTCTTCGAAGATAGCTAGAATCGTATATATCCCCTCGCAATCCGTTATCTCTCTGAATCGGATAGACACATCAGCTCTTCCATTGCTGTCTATATCGGTGAATTCAAGGATTTGTTCCCATTCGTCATATAAACTCAATTCTCCTGCGAACTCCTCCTTCACCATTTGTATATATTCTCGGATGTTCTGAAGAGAGCTTATCGTTGTGAGAAGAGCTTCAGCCGCTCTTATCTTATCCTCCATATATCCCTCCCTTAAGGAAGCCTTGAGAAATATTATACCCGAATCATCTCCGATCCTACCAAGAAGTTCAACAGCTTTAGCTTTATTCTTTATCCCCTCACTCGTTAAAGCGGATTTAAGAATAGGAGCTCCTGAGTTATCCCCCATCCCGAGCAACGCTTCTGCCGCGCTTATTCTCACGTGGAGATCGTCATCCTTTAAACTCTCTTTAAGAAGGGGGATAAGCGCTCTATCTCTCAATTTTCCTAAAGTTTCTACCGCAGCTGCTCGAATTTCCGTATCACCACTTCTCAGGACTCTTCTCAATAAGGGGATCGCTGATTTGGGGGCCATTCTACCCAATAACTCAACTGCTTTAGCAGAGCTAAACCCTCCTCTCCATTCCCTTCTAGCTGAAACCTCACCAGCTCTTAAGATAGACTCCACTACGAGTTGAAGGACATCTTCTTCCCCTAACTCTCCTAAAGCGATAGCAGCCCCATATCTAACCTCATCCTCCTCGCTATTTAGGAGGCTCCTTAGAAAAGTCGATCCTGAGCTATCTCCTAATTTTGCCAGGGATTGAGCTGCCCTCAATCTCAAGAATATATCCTCATCCCTATCCTGCATAATCCTTCTTAAGATTGGGATCACAGATATATCCTCGGAATCTCCCAATACCTCTAAAGCTGAAGCCAAAGAGGGAAGAAGAGAGGACCACTTGTCCGAACCATCATATTTTAGCAAGATCTCTTTAAGAGTTATAGTTCCCTCTCTGATTCCCTTTCTGCTCAACAGCGAGGCGGCTGAGAGAGCATATTCCATATTATCTTTATCTGAAAGCTCTGATAGGAAGGTCGAACAGATTCGACTCAATAGTTCCAGATCATCTCTACCTCGAGCTTGAATCAGCTTCTCATAATATTGTAGGGCTTCCTTAGAGTTATTTTGGGAAAGAGCCACCTCTACATATAATCTGTAGAATTCCTCGCTCTCTAGCTCTTCCTCAGAAGAGATCTTAGCTATATATCTCTTCGGCAAAGAGAAGGTGGTAGAGCTCCTCTTGTAATAGACCTTAAATGGTTTAGTTAAATCTATTTCGGAGGAGAATCTCACTAACCCTTGAGTAATATCGCCCTTGGGAATTATCCCTTCAAATCTTTCGGAAATGGCAAGAGTTTCCTTAACCTTGTATTGTAGATTTCCCTGTCCGATCTCCATCCTTTTAGGGAAGAATAGGGAATCTTTATAGGGAAAGGCGACCACTAGAAAGCAAATACCTTCCTGAGCGAACTTTTTCACTACCCCTTTGGTAATGGGATCATCGGCATAATAGAGGTCAATGAGATTCTCAGTTAGATAGAGTAAAGATATCTCCAGTTCAGCATTATCCTCTAGATCCCTAACTAGAAGCTTGCTAGATAGCTCTTCCACTATTCTCCCCATATCTTCGTCATCAATAGCCCCAACAGTTGGGATAAGAAACAGAGTAAGTATTAAAAGGGGTAAGATTCCGCTTATCTTCACTATCACTTTCGTTCTACCTCTTTATCCAAGATTGTCAAGAACATCTGCCAAACTCCTTCCTCAGCTCTAGCATATAAAAATAGTTATCGAGAGGAACTCCCTCAAAGACACAGTTACTAGTGGCGTAGATATACCCTCCCCTCTTCACTCCTCCATGCTCAAGGCAATATAGGGCGCTTTCTTCGATCTGTCCTCGCGTTCCAGATTGAAGCATCGCACAATTTACGTTTCCAATCAAGCATATCTTATCGCCCACTAAATCCTTGACCTCTTTAATATCGACTCCAGCCATAGGATCGAGGGAGTGAAGCCCATGGGGTTGACATTCGACTATTTGATCTAGGATAGGCATTATATCCCCATCGGTATGCTTCACGACATAAGCTCCCGCGTCTCTGAAAGCTGAGGTCTCCCTCTTCAAGAAGGGGGTCACAAATTCGGAGAACATCGTAGGAGATAGGAATGGGCCAGCGTTGAAACAATAGTCAGCACACATAAAGATTATCTCTGCTCCACCCTCGATCAACTTTACCCCCGCCTCTATCGCTCCCTGAACTCTAAGCTCCAAACTCTTTAAGACCTCCTCCTTATCATCATGCAACCGATAGGCTATCTCCATCATACTCTCGCCACTTGGGATCGCCATCGTTCCATCGATAAACGCACTCAGGAGAAATTTCTCTCCGCTGATCCGCTTGATCTCATTATAGGTAAATATCTGATCCTCAATAGTAGGTAACCAGTGGATTCCAGTAACTATACAATAATCCAATTTCTCCGCTACTTCGGTGATCACCTTCGCATTTTCCCTCAACATCTCCTCCCGCTCTACTCCAGTTACCCCCTTAAGATCCTCTCTATGCAAAGTTTTCTTTCCGATTAACTCCTCGGATAACTGAAACTCAAGCTCTAAAGTGGGAATTAAACCTTCTGGTTTCTTTAACTCCAAAGCGGCTATAGCTTTCTCCCTCTCCGTCACTTCTTCACTCTCCTTTATCTAATAATACTACCTTAACTCAAAGATTGTTTCAACTGAGAATTGCCTTCAAGCGCTTCACCTCGGCACTTCCAGGTTGGCTAGCCATTCTGGAGTAATCCTTTTACCCAGCAGAAAAAACTTGCGCTCGGGATGCCAAAGCACCTCGTTGCCCCCTCGGCTGGTAAAGCTAGGATAAACCCCGATATCAATCCGTTGCAAAGGTCCGATCCCCACCCCATCATTATCCATCAATTGCTTCGATTCGCTGAACCAGATCGGCTGTTGTCCATAGGGGCGAAATTCTCCGAGAGCGATGAACGCAGGACGTCGATTGCATTTCGTGTCCTCTGGCATACAGCCCTCAAAACGTCCATCGTTGTTGTGATGGAGAAGAATAAAACGCCCCTCAGAAAGTTTATAGATCGGACAACAGCAAAGGGGCTGGAGAATGGGCAACCCATGATCTCGTCGCAAAAGGGGAGTGGGATTGCTCCACGTCACCCCGTCGTCATCGGATATGCTATACCAGATATATCCACTCATGGTTCGCATAACGCAGAACAGTCGGTTATCCGGAAGACGGACCAGGCTGGGCTCTTGAGCGACACTCAGGATCGGATTGGC
The DNA here is from genome assembly GCA_964609495.1 of uncultured bacterium. Taxonomy (GTDB): domain Bacteria; phylum CAZSTA01; class CAZSTA01; order CAZSTA01; family CAZSTA01; genus CAZSTA01. The sequence continues at coordinate 15,902 of CAZSTA010000034.1, forward strand.
GTAGTGAGGCACACGCAGAGCATCCTTGCCCCAGGCAGAGTAGGTGATTTTGATGTCCTTCGGCTCGGGATTATCATCGATGTTCTCGAAGCGCATAAACTCAACCACCGACTCCCAAGATGTCCAGGAATCATTATGCTGGGATGTGCGGACGGCTTTACTGACCCAACGAGTGAAGCCAGTGAACCAGCGCCCTTTCAGGTCGCGGATAGGTATCTGCCAGACAATCCAATTTGACGGGACGGTGGGATCAGAATGGTCATACGGACTACGTGGCATAGGTATATTCTGTGGTAACGACCAAGTCTTGCCCATATCATCGCTATACACACAATCCATAGTTCCAGTATGCTGATGAACTACATCGTCGATTCCCTGATACTGGCTGTAGATAACGTAGATTCGGCCGGTAGGGGAAATGAGTGGGAAGCCCCAACTCGCCATGTAACCGTCACCAGGTCGTGTCGGTCCCACTAGTCGCAAGGGCGGCGCCCACGTTACTCCTTCATCCTCCGAGCGAGAGAATACGATGCGGTGATCGCAAGCTCCCTCATGGGTACTCTGCGTCCATACTGCCATAAGGGAGCCATCAGGCCCATCGAAAACCAGGAAATGTTCATTCCCGTTGTCGAAGGTCGAGCCGTCAACACTGCCAGGTTTATAGACCACGTAATCCGGCTCGCTGCGCCGAAGCTCCAATTCAAGATCGATCTTCATATTAATATCTCCTCTTCGACTTAAATAGATCCAAATTAACGAATGAAAACAGAGAGGTTGAAAAAGGTATCAACCTCTCTGATTATATCTGAGTTTAGCTTGAACTACGGGGGGAAAATTCTACTTCTCCTCAGCTTGCAACTGGGCAAGTAACTCATCGATCTTGGGGACTATATTTTTCATCGTCTCCTCAACGCTTTGTTTCCCCATCCTCTCCAATTCAGGATTCCAGATGCTCTGAACCTCATTCCATCTTCTAGGGATGGGATCTATATCTTGGATATAGCCACCTAGCTCTCTCTCCCTCTCCCCATCTCAACTGATACTATCAACATCTATATCATACTTCTGCTTTAGCACCTTTAAGAAGACCTCGACTATGCGAGGGTCGAACTGGGTCCCTGCCGCCGCTTTCAACCTCCTAACCGCCTCTTCGGCAGATAAAGCTTTACGATAAGAGCGATCCGAGGTCATCGCATCATAAGAATCTGCCACAGCTAGTATTCTAGCTTCCAGAGGTATTTCCTCTCCCCTCAATCCATCGGGATATCCAGTTCCATCATAATGCTCATGATGATGGCGGATATAAGCTATCCCAGAGTGCAGAAAATCTATCGGATTTAGAATGCTCTCGCCGATTACAGGATGGTACTTTATCATATTGAATTCCTCCTCCGTCAATTTCCCATCCTTGTGCAAGATCTCCTCCGATATCCCGATCTTGCCCAGATCGTGTAACAAGGCCGCCTGCTTTAAGAGGCGAATCTCCTTCTCTGAAAAATTAAGCTCCTCCGCGATCGCGGTGGAGTATCTCATCACCATATCCGAATGACCTCGAGTGTAAGGATCTTTAGCCTCTAAAGCCATCGTCAGAGAACGAATAGTCTCGAAGTGATCCTTCTGGCTCTTCTCGTAAAGCTCAGCATTATTTATCGCTATAGCTACCTGCGCAGCCATAGCGGTTAATAATTCCTTCTCTTTGCTGGTAAAATCTCCATATCCCAGCCCTTCATCCCAGACTATCAAGAAACCGATAGCCTCATCCTTTATGATCAGAGGTAGGGAATAGGGGCTGATCCCGATCTTGGAGTGAATGACCGATCTCATCCTTCCCGCCAGTTCATTCTCTTGGCTATCTAATCCGGAGAGCTCCCCTTCGATCTCGTCCTCCAGTTCCCGATAGAGATCCTCCTCTACTCCTCGCCTGGCTGAGAGGATGAACTTCCCTTCCCGGTCCTCATCCCTCAGGAAGAGGAGACATTTTCTCATCCTCACCAGTTCCTCTATAGAGAGAAAGATGAGATTGAATATCTTATCAGTCTCTATCTCGGAGGTTATCGCTTTATTTATCTCATTTAAGATCGCTAGCTCGGAAAGTTTATCCTCTAACTCTTTCTTCTCCAGAGCCATCCTTTGCCAGTCTAAAGCTCGCTCGATTACTATACTCATCTCTTTAGGCTGAGGAGGTTTTACTATATAGTCATAAGCTCCGCTCTTTATCGCTTCTACCGCGGTCTCAATCGTTGCCCGAGCAGTGAGGATTATGACCACTATCCTGGGATCTCTTACCTTTACCTTTCTAAGCAACTCTAATCCGCTCAAACCTGGCATCTCAAGGTCAGAGATCACAATATTAAAAAACTTGCTCCTCATCTCATCCAGAGCGGATAATCCGTCCTTGGCGGCAACAACATTATACTCCATCTCCATCAGTAAATCAGTCATCAACTGCCTTATTAGTTGACTATCATCCACTACTAAGATATCAGCTTTAGGCATTGGATTTTACCTCATTAAATGTTGTTCCCGAGCTCCGATCGATTTCAGAGATGGGAAGGAGGAAAGCTCTCTCTACCCGTAGTTATCAAGTTGTCGGAGTTTCACTTCCATCCAATATCTCCTTGATCTGAAGCAGAGTATAATTCTGCTCCTTCAAGGTCTTTATTCTGTTTAACCTGTCAAATACTTCCTCGGAGAACAATCTATGTCCAGAATCGGTTCTCTCTGACTCCTTGATCAACCCGATCTGAGTGTAATTATGAATGACTTGTCTGGACAAGCCACTGTATTTCATAACCTCTCCGATCTTATAAAGCTTCTCTGGAAACATTACGCTTATCCCTCCTTAACACTAAGTCCTAGAAATAGCATCTCTCTATCATTGGACGCTATCGAGAGGGAAAGCTTCCATATTATCTATCCGAATTTGCAAATTACTCTTTATGTTAAGAGAATAGGTAAAGTCGAAATAGCATTGGGAACGACATGAACAGTGGCCTTGACACCTTTTCGGGAGAAGGCGATCTCGAGCGCCTCCTCCATATCTTTGGCATGGAGGAGCTTCATCTCTTGCACTTGGTCAGGTATCTTTGTTCCAACAAACATCACCTCAGCATAGCGCATCGTCCTCGCCACCATATAAGCCCGATGTTGCCCTGGACGACATCTCCCGCTACGCACTCTATTGATTATCTTATCTGGAGTGGCTTCTCTCATCATCTCGTAGAATCGCTGTTCTCCGAGTCCCTTCCCCACTCCTTCCTCACACTGAGCAGGGATTATTATCATTCCGCCCTTCTTAACTATCGTCTCTTGACTGGCAGTCAAATAGGTAGCCGCCCGAGAAGCCTGATAAAGATTGCTATCCTTAGGATATCCAACTCCCCCGATAACTATATCAGCTTTTCGAGATACCTTAACCTTACATACCCTATCAGCAAAATCGACTCCTTCTCTGAAAGCCTCATACATACTACCTGCGACTGCCTTAACTACTTGACCCGCTTGATTCCTAATAACATTGATTATGAAAGTTAGCCCCACGGTTTGAGCAACCTCTTGAAGAGCTTTTTGAAAGGGATTATCATCGATCACACCCAGCCTAGTTCCTGGATCATCAAAGTATCTAGGGCTATGAGTATATTCTATAAATTCCTCTCCAGCTACTCCTACAGCCAATCCCTTGCTTCCCCCGCTATATCCCGCATAAAGATGAGGCTCTATAACTCCCGTAGATATTATCTCATAGGATTCGAAAACTTCATTATTAACGATAATGGGGGCTCCCGAGGAGGTCTTGCCTAGGTTGATCAGATTAGATTCATCCCTAGCATCGTGATTCACTATCCTGATTCTATCGAATATATCCTCTCCCAGATTCTCTTTTATCTCTTCATCTGTTCGGGGACGGTGCATCCCTGTTCCAATTACAATTGATATATCCTCATCCTTTACTCCTCCCTCATTCAGCTCCTTTACTATGAGAGGGACAATAATATCATCGGGACAAGAGCGAGTGAAATCGGTGGTTATAATAGCTATCTTATCTCTGGGAGAGACGACATCTCTTATTCTCTCTATACTAATAGGATTATATAGAGCTTGTTTTATAAGCTCTTCTGCACTACCCTCTGGTTCTATATTATCAGGTTGAATAACATCTAACAGATTCTTTTCGGGAATAGTAACTTCTAGCTCAGTTTTAGAATATGGAATCTTAACAACCTTTCCCATCTTAT
>CAZSTA010000034.1:20236-23934 GCA_964609495.1 uncultured bacterium
ACTCTATAACGAACTCATCAGTAATATTAATCCCTTAATTTTTACATAAAATACTTGACTTTATTCTGATATGATATTATAATAGTTATGATATTGATAGATAAATATCACTTTCATATTATATGACTATAACTGCCGATAAGATAAGTAAAACTTTATAATACTATATGATTATACTATAGTTATCAATATAAGTCAAGACTCTTCCTTAAACATTTACACCCCCTATTTGATTTTTTACTATTGGAGGAGCTATGGTTTCTCACTTTTTGAAAACGCTGAACTAAAAACTCTGTTTCCAAGCGGATTTTTGGATAAGGGGTATGGGCAATACAAACCCCACAAAAACCCGCATTAATAGTAGATTTCTGAAAAAGTATAGAAAGGAGATTAAAATGCCTGATTATCCCCAAGACGAAAGTCCAGAAGATAGGCAGAAGGAATTGCGAGACAAATTATCCAGATTGGAGTCTAAGCTGTCAAAGTTGAGCTCAAGAGCTATGTTCTCCAAACTCTCGGATGAGACGGAGGATATCGGCTCGAATTTAGCGCTACTTCCCTCCAAAATAGAGGGTATCCGCGCTAAAGGATATATCTTCAAGAAGTATTTGGAGAGAAAGGCGGAAGTTCTTTCCTCCCACTGGAATGAGCTTAAACCTCGTCTGAATGAAGAGATGAGGCGTTTGGGGCGCGATCTGAAGCTCGAGGCTGATGTGGTATCTAGGGAGATAAGTCTGAATAGATCCTATTTAAGCTCCCCTACCGAGATAGAAGCTTTTATTGAACGAACTGAAAGAAAAATAGATGATTTAGAGGATAGGACAAGGAGCGCTGAAGAAAAGCTCAGGGGAATGTTCGATACCCTCAACACTAATATAAGGGAGACTAGGAAGCAACTCGATAGGGTCGAATGGATGCAAAAGCAGTTAGATGAAGCCTCCTTCCAACTACATGTTGAAGAGAATGCTATCGAAGCTGTCGAAGCCGAATATTTAGAGGACGGGAAAAAAGGTCCTAAGGGGATACTCTATCTCACTGATCAGAGACTCCTCTTCGAGCAGAAAGAGAAGGTAGTGGTGGAGAGAAGATTGCTCATCTTCACCAAGAAGGAGAAGGTTCAAGAATTACTGCTGGATATACCCTTGAATCTGGTGGAAGAAGTTATAGACAAAGAGGCTGGTTTCATCTTTAGAAAAGAGCTTTTAGACTTGAAGCTGAGATCGGGCGCCCCAGTTAGAGAAGCCACCTTCAAACTGAAGGCGGATTCTGAGCTATGGCGAGGATGGATTAGGAGGGTGATCACCGGAGAGATAGAGGGTGAAGAGATAGAGGTTGCTAGAGAGGAGGAAAAGAAAGAGGGAGAAAAGGAAGAAAAGCCTAGAGTTATCAAATGTCCCACCTGTGGGGCTATAGTTGATAAGCCTATCCTCAGAGGGCAGGTTAGTGTGGAATGTGATTTCTGCGGAGCTACCTTTAGGATATAATAGCTATATCTTTCTTTGGTAAGTCAGATTATCGCGAAGCTATGTTATTGGAGGTGGGCTTAAATAGATAAAGATAAGAAATTAGTGATGAAGAAAGAAAGGACCATCAAAGAGGATGGACGTTACCTAATCTATTATAGCTGGGTAGAGGAAGAGGTGAAAGAGAAAGAGCAGAAGGATAAGAAAGGAGATAATTGATGAAAGTATTGGTTACAGGAGGGGCTGGATTCATAGGCTCTCATGTAGTTGATGGAATGTTAGAGGCTGGATACGAGGTCGTTATAATTGATAATCTATCCACTGGTAAAGAGGAAAATATAGCTCCTCAAGCTAAATTTTATAACTTAAACCTCCAAGATGCTGAATTGAATAGTATATTCAAGGAAGAAAGACCTGATTATGTTGCTCATCATGCGGCTCAAGCCAGCGTCGCAGTTTCAGTTAAGAACCCTATCCTTGATGCCGAATCCAATATACTCGGCTCTATCAATTTACTCGAAAATTGTGTCCGTTATGGGGTGAAGAAAGTCATCTTCGCCTCCTCCGGAGGATGTGTATATGGAGAGGCGGATGAGCTACCTACTACGGAGGAAGCCATCTTCAAAGCTCCTCCCTCTCCTTACGGGATAACTAAGATCGCCGGAGAGTATTATTTTCAATTTTATCAAGCTGAGAAGGGCTTGAACTGCACCACTCTGAGATATGCTAATATCTATGGGCCTCGTCAAGATCCCTACGGAGAGGCTGGAGTAGTAGCTATCTTCGCCCAAACGATGTTAGACGGGAGAGCTCCTCTCATCTACGCCGCTAAGCAACCGGGAGACGGAGGATGTGTCAGAGATTATACCTATGTAGGCGATGTAGTTCGGGCTAATCTACTGGCTTTGGAGAAGGGTGATAACGAAGCTTTCAATATCGGAAGTGGTATCGGGACTAAGACGGAAGAACTATTTAGGATGATGAGCAGGATCGTAGGCTATACTGGGACTCCTAAACAGCTCCCCCCTCGACCGGGTGATATTCTGAGGAGCACCCTCTCCTATGCAAAAGCGGAGAGGATATTGGGATGGAAACCAGAGGTAACTTTGGAGGAGGGGCTCAAGAAGACTATAGAGCATCTTAAAGATAAAGACTTGATGAGGTGATATGATGCCAGAACTAAGATGGGATCCAGTCCTTGAGGAGTGGGTAGTGATCGCTAGCAAGCGGATAAATAGACCCCTATTACCTAAGAATACCTGCCCTTTCTGTCCGGGGGTTTTAGAAGTTCCAAAGGATTATGAAATAGTATGCTTTGAGAATATGTTCCCCTCCTTTGAACAGAACCCAGATGAACCCTCGGTGGAGGGCGATGAATTATCTCCAGTCCTCCCTGCTAAGGGGATCTGCGAAGTGATATTATATACCCCCCAGCATGATACTACTTTGACCCAGCAAAGCGTCTCCCATATTCGCAAACTTGTCGAGGTCTGGAGCGATAGATATCGAGAGCTAGGCGAGTATGATTTCATAGATTATGTTTATATCTTCGAGAATAAGGGGGAGGTAATCGGAGTCACCTTGACTCATCCTCACGGGCAGATATATGCCTTCTCCTATATCCCTCCCAAGATTCAAAGAGGGTTGAACTCCAGCGAGAAATATATGAAGGAGAAGGGTCGTTGTTTATTCTGCGATATATTAAATAAGGAGCGGAAGGATGGCCGGCGAATGGTTGCTGAGAACCAGAGCTTCTCGGCCTTTGTTCCCTTCTTCGCTCACTGGTCGTATGAGATCCATATCTATCCTCATCGGCACCTCGGCTCTCTGCTCGATTTTACCGAGGAGGAAAAGGATGATTTCGCCAAGATCTTAAAGGTGATACTCCTAAAGTATGATAATCTATTTGGATTTTCCTTGCCCTATATGATGCTTATGCATCAGATTCCGACTGATGGCAAGGATTACAGCTACTACCACTTTCACGTGGAGTTCTATCCTCTTCACCGAGGTCCAAATAAGTTGAAATATCTAGCTGGTTGCGAATCTGGAGCTGGAACCTTCATCAACGACAATGCTCCAGAGGATAAAGCGCAAGAGTTACGCGAGGTAGATCCTAAAACAACCTTGATAGGAAGAATTATTTAAATCACCTTCCCCTGACCCCTCTCATCTTGGTCTTTGCTGAATTAATAAGGCTATCAAAGAATCTTGTTAATTATCACCCTCCCCCTA